>JBDSZO010000207.1:0-5270 GCA_039925105.1 Terrimesophilobacter sp.
CTGCGCTCCATCCTCACCCTCGCCGGCCACGGACATGTCGGGCTGCGACTCAAGTATCATCCGAAGTCCCGCGCGGATCAGCGGCTGGTCGTCGACGAGTCCCACTGCGATCATGTGGACTCCCCTCCTAAAGGCAGTTCAATGTGCAACAGAAAGGAATTTCCATTCGGCGCACCCGCGCTGAACTTTCCCCCCGCCAGTCTCACGCGCTCTTCGAGACCCGTGAGGCCGCGGCCGGCGCCGAGGACGCTGGACGACGATTTTCCGAGGCTCGAAACACCCACCGGGATCCGATTCTCAACGTCGACTGAAAGCCGGTCGGGCCCGTCCTGTCGGATGATCCGCACTTCGGTATCGATCATGCCTGAATGCCGAACGACGTTCGTGAGCCCCTCCTGCACGACCCGGTAGGTGGTCAGTTGCAGGCCACGCGGAACGTTGTCGGTATCGCCCTCGTGTCGGAGCGTCACCGGCAGACCAAGTCCGCGCATCCGTTCGCAGAGTTCTGACACCTTCGAGAGCGTCGGCTCGGACGCAGGAGGTTCGTCGCCGTCACCGTCCCGCAACAGCGGAAGGAGGGTTCGCAATTCGGCGAGGGAGGCACGGCCGAGCTCCTCGATCTGCGTGAGCGTCGCAGCGGCGATCGCGGGGTTGGCGGCCGAGGCAAGGCGTGCACCGCCAGCCTGCATCACAATCACCGTAATGGTATGAGCGATGACGTCATGGAGTTCCCGCGCAATCCTTGCCCGCTCACGACGGCTTGCCCTCTCCTCGGCCACGGCGCGATCGGCGGCGATGCGGACAATGCGCTCGCGATAGCCCGCCCAGCTGCGCGCGAGTACGCCGATCGAGAACCCTGCGACGAGCAACGCTGAGTTGAACAGGATTCCACCCGGTTCTCGGAGGTCGGCGAACTCGAATGTCAGGATCGCCATGGCCACCGCGCTCACCCCGAGGCCGGTGAAGGCGATGGGGCGCGACGCATGACGGCCGCAGGAATACAGAGCGATCACCCACACCATGAACTCGTCCCAGTAGGTGAGACTCGCGGACAGGATGAGCGGTGGGACGGTGAGAGCCACGAGCACGATCACAAGCGTGAGGAGCGGGCGATACCTCCTGAGAAGGAGCGCCAGGCAAGCGACGGCGCCGGGAATCAGCGACGTGGTGACCGGAGCATCCCCGATGGGCTTGGTGAAAACGCCGGTGAGGGAATCGATGACTCCGAGGGCGAGAAGAACGAGCGGAGGCGCACCGTCGAAGATCACATTCCGCCAGTGTTCGCTCCACCAACGCCTCGGCCCGCCAAACATGTCACCACGGTAGTCCTGTGCCGCGCACTGCGCGTCTGTCCTGGGGTGTACGACAGGGTGGTCGTTCGAACGACAGCCTCTGGCCGACCGGCAGACGCGCCCACTTCCCCCGCCGCCTTAGCCTGAGCCTGTTTCCACGCCGACAACGAGCCGGCCGAACAAGGAGGAACTATGAACTGGACACGAACCGATGCAGTACGGCGATGGATTGTCGTAGCCGGGCTGATCATTGGGCCGGTGATACTCGTGCTCTCTGTCGCCATCAACTTCAGTGGGCCAAGCAACTCAATGCGCTCCGACTTCGACAGGATGGCGGAGAATCCGAGTTTGATCGTCCTGGAGGCTCTGCTCGAGACGATCGGCTTCATGATCGTGCTCGCTGCCCTCGCCGGCTCCACGCAGGCGCTGCGCTCGCGCGGCGGAGCGCTCGGCACCTGGGGCGCCGCACTGTCGATCATCGGGATCGTCGGCTTCAGCTTCTCCAACGCAAGTGGCTTCACGCTTGCGGAGCTGGCCCAGCTGCCTGACCATGACTCGACATTCGCGACCGCAATGGCGCTCATGTCCAGTGACACAGCCGGAACCGTCGGCACGATCGGGATGGCCATGGAGGCCCTCGGACAGGTCGGCATTCTCCTCGTGATCGGCGGTCTCATTCGGGCGCGGCTCGTGCGCATCTGGCCCCTTTTGATCGTCGTCGTAGGCATCGTCGTCAACGTCGCCATCGGCATGATGGTGACGACGCTGATCGCCGACCTGCTGCTTCTGGCTGCGTGCACGTGGGTCGGAATCAGCCTGGCCCGGTGCAGCAACGAGGCGTGGCTTGGTTTGCCGACGTTTGTTCCCGAGAAATTGACAACGGTCACTGCCTAAACGGAGTGGTTTAGTCGAATAACTATCAGGAGGGGCGGTCGGGTTGTGAACCCGGCCCCCTACTTCTTGTCTTTCTTCGCGGTGTCGCCGGAAAGTGCAGCGATGAACGCTTCCTGTGGGACCTCAACGCGGCCGACCATCTTCATGCGCTTCTTGCCCTCCTTCTGCTTCTCAAGGAGCTTGCGCTTGCGGGTGATATCACCGCCGTAGCACTTGGCAAGCACGTCCTTGCGCATCGCGCGGATACTCTCCCGCGCGATGATGCGCGCCCCAATCGCCGCCTGGATGGGCACCTCGAACTGCTGGCGCGGGATAAGTTCACGCAACCGTCCGGTCATCAACACACCATAGGCATACGCCTTGTCCCGGTGCACAATCGCGCTGAATGCGTCAACCTGTTCACCTTGAAGCAGAATGTCAACCTTAACCAGGTCTGCCTCCTGATCGCCGTGCGGCTCGTAATCCAGACTCGCGTATCCCTGGGTGCGACTTTTAAGGTGGTCGAAGAAGTCAAAGACGATCTCACCGAGCGGCATCGTGTAGTGCAGTTCAACCCGATCTTCACCGAGATATTCCATTCCCAGCATGTTCCCGCGCCGACCCTGGCACAGTTCCATGATCGTGCCCACGAAATCCTTTGGGGCAAGAATCGATGCTTTGACAACGGGTTCACGCACACTAGCGATCTTGCCGCCAGGGAATTCGCTCGGATTCGTGACGGTAACCGTCCTGCCGTCGTCGCTTGCGACCTCGTAGATCACCGACGGCGCAGTCGTGATCAGGTCCAGCCCGAACTCGCGCTCAAGGCGTTCCGTCACGATCTCCAGGTGGAGCAGCCCGAGGAAGCCGCACCGGAACCCAAACCCGAGCGCAACAGAGGTCTCCGGTTCGTAGACGAGCGCTGCATCCGACAGTTTGAGTTTGTCGAGGGCGTCCCGCAAATCCGGGTAGTCACTGCCATCGATCGGGTACAGGCCAGAGAACACCATCGGTTTCGGTTCCGTGTATCCGGGGAGTGCCTGAGTTGCCGGCTTCGACGCGGTCGTGACGGTGTCACCAACCTTCGACTGGCGCACATCCTTCACGCCCGTGATGAGGTAACCAACCTCACCGACTCCGAGACCTTTCGTCGGAACCGGCTCAGGTGAGCTCACGCCGATCTCCAACAACTCGTGAATGGCGCGTGTCGACATCATCTGGATGCGCTCGCGCGGCGAGAGCGACCCGTCGATCATCCGCACATAGGTAACGACCCCGCGATAGCTGTCGTAAACCGAATCGAAAATCATTGCCCGTGCCGGCGCGTTCGCGTTGCCCTTCGGTGCCGGAATGCGCTCGACGACCCGATCAAGGAGGGCGTCGACACCCACGCCGGTCTTTCCGCTCACCCGGAGGACGTCCGCCGGGTCTCCCCCGATTAGTCCCGCGAGTTCCTTCGCGTACTTTTCCGGGTCGGCTGCCGGCAAGTCAATCTTGTTGAGGACCGGAATGATTTCCAGGTCGTTGTCGAGTGCAAGGTAGAGGTTTGCGAGCGTTTGCGCCTCGATCCCCTGGGCGGCGTCCACCAGAAGAACTGCGCCCTCGCAGGCGGCGAGACTGCGCGACACCTCATAGGTGAAGTCCACGTGGCCGGGAGTGTCGATCATGTTAAGCGCGAACGTTTTGTCGTTCGCCGCCCACGGCATCCGCACCGCCTGGCTCTTAATGGTGATGCCACGCTCGCGCTCGATGTCCATCCGGTCCAGGTATTGGGCGCGCATGTCGCGGTCGCTGACCACGCCGGTGATCTGCAGCATGCGGTCGGCGAGCGTCGACTTGCCGTGGTCAATGTGCGCGATGATGCAGAAGTTGCGGATGAACGCAGGGTCAGTCGCCGACGGCTCGAGTGCCTTCAGTGCTTGTGGGCTCACGCGTTCCTCTTAGTCGCCACGCAGGGTGGTTACGAGTGATGGTCACGAATCAGTGGTGCGGATTATTTTCAGGGTCGGACAATTCTCCAATGAACTTTCACCCGGGTCGTGACCGCCCGATTGTCGGATGCCCCTCCAAACTGGTAATGTTGCCTGTTGGCGTGCGCGCGATCAAGGATCTAACCTGCGTGACGGCACCCTCCCCAAGACAACGAAAAGGTAATTTACGTGGCAAACATCAAGTCGCAGATCAAGCGCATCGGCACCAACCGCAAGGCAACGGAGCGGAACAGGGCCGTAAAGAGCGAGGTCAAGTCGGCGATCCGCGCCACCCGCGAAGCCGTCAGCGCCGGAGACAAGAAGGCTGCCGTTGCCTCCCTCGCCGTTGCCAGCAAGAAGATCGACAAGGCCACAAGCAAGGGCGTGCTGCACAAGAACCAGGCAGCAAACCGCAAGTCGTCCATTGCCAAGCAGGTTGCCGCGCTTTAGCGCTGCTTAACAAACCGGCGCATCCTGGTCGACCAGCGCTGCTAGTTCGGTTCGATACCGCGCGCGCTGACCACACCGACCATGCGTTCGAGGGCATAGACCGGGTCCCGCCCGCCGCCCTTCACCAGGGAATCGGTCTCGGCGAGCAGTTCAATGCTTCGCCCGAGGCCATCCTCGTTCCAGCCCTGCAGATCGCGTCTGGCCCGATCAATTTGCCAGGGCGCCAAACCAAACTGTCGTGCAAGCTGCCCTGACCCTCCGCGGGTGCCGGCGATCTTCGCCATCGTGCGCAGTTTGCTTGCAAACGCGGCAACAATCGGTACCGGGTCTGCGCCGGAGGCGAGGGCGTGGCGCAGCAGCACAAGGGACTCTCCGTGACGCCCGGCGATTGCCGTGTCGGCAACCCGAAACGCGTTCGTCTCAACCCTGCCGGAGTAATAGCGTTCCACTGTCGCTTCCGTGATCTCGTCTCCGGAATCGGCCAGCAACTGCCGACAGGCGGCTGCAAGCTCCCCCAGGTCGTCGGTAAAAGCAGCAACGAGTGCTCGGATCGCACCAGAGCTGATCTTGCGATCGGCAGCGCGAAACTCTGCAACGACGAAGTCGACCTTGTCCGACTCCTTCTTCAATTCCGTGCACACCACTTCGATGCCGTTGCCTTCGCCAGCGCGCACCGCGTCGAGCA
>JBDSZO010000208.1:0-1751 GCA_039925105.1 Terrimesophilobacter sp.
CCAAGCGGAAGTCGAATCCGGCCAGCGATGAGTAGATCGGCAGAACCATGAAGGGCAGGAACGTATAGATCAGGCCGAGTTGTGACGCGAACGGCGTGTAGAGCAGGTCGAGACTGCCAATACCAACGGCTTTGGTAAAGGTGTTGACGATGCCGTTCTCGTTCAGGATCAACATCCAGGCATAGGTGCGAACGAGCAGGTTCGTCCAAAACGGGATGGTCACGAGCAGTACCAGGATGTTCTGCACCCGCGGTTTGCGCGTGGCCATCCACAACGCCAAAGGGAATGCCAGCACGAGGCAGACGATGCTCGTGACCGACGCTTGCAGGAGAGATACTCCGAAGACATTGAGGTAGCGGGGGTCAAACATGACGTTTCCGAGGAAGTCCGTCTGCACCAGGAATGAGCGATAGGCCTTGAGCGAGAATTCGTAAACCACTCCACCACCGGTCGCCGGACGGCTCAGGAAGGAGAAAATCAGAATGATGACAAGCGGGCCGAGGGTGAAAAGCGCTGCGACGACGAGGGACGGCACACTGCCGAACCAGCCGATCTGGCCGGGACGCCTCGTGTTGCGACGTCGCCGTTGGACCAGTTGATGGACCGGATCGAGCGTGCCAGAGTCTGGCTTGCTCATGCGACCTTCTCCGGAACCATTGGGCGCAGGCTGGCGGGATCAGCAAAGAGATCGAGTCGCCCCCCTACCCTGGTCACCTTTTCATCGAATGGGGGCGGAATTCGTACACCGAGCTCTGTACCGTCATCCAGCGCAACCGTGCACCGTAGATCGGTGCCCATGTACACGAGCGCCGATATCGTTCCGGTCGCAATGTGATGCACGCCGCTTCCGACGGTGATTCGCTCTGGCCTAATTGCCACGGTGATGGTGCCATCCGGAGTGGGCACATTCTTCGGCAGGATGACAGGCTTGCCACCCGGCAGGGTGATGCAGGGAGGATTCTCGTCGGCGCCATTCGTCTGGCTTGCCGAGCGTGTCGCCTCCGCGCGGATAAAGTTAGTTTCGCCGATAAAGTCGGCGACGAAGCGGTTGACCGGCTTCTCGTAAATCTCCTCCGGAGTTCCGATCTGCGCGGGTCGGCCCTGGTCGAACACCGCGATGCGATCCCCCATGCTGAGCGCTTCTTCCTGGTCGTGGGTCACGAACACGAAGGTGATGCCGGTGGTGCGCTGCAGTCGCTTCAGTTCCGCCTGCATGCCTCGACGAAGCTTGAGGTCGAGCGCAGCGAGCGGCTCATCGAGCAGAAGCACCTGAGGTTGCTTCGCGAGAGCACGCGCCAGAGCAACCCTCTGTTGCTGACCACCGGACAGCTGATCCGGCTTGCGGTTTGCCATGTCGTCGAGGCGCACGAGCGCGAGCATCTCGGTGACGCGCACGTCAATCTGGGCCTTGGACTTGTGCTCCATTTGGAGGCCGAAGGCGATGTTCTGGGCAACGGTGAGATGGGGGAACAGGGCGTAGGACTGGAAAACCGTGTTAATCGGTCGTTCATGGGGTGCGAGCTGGTCAATCCGACGCGAGCCGAGGCGGATTTCACCGGAGTCGAGGGTCTCAAGGCCCGCGATGGAACGCAGCAATGTGGTCTTTCCGCAACCGGACGGCCCAAGCATGACAAAGAATTCGCCTTGCTCGATGGTGAACGACACATCATCAATCGCACGAAGTTCCCGCTTCTCGGGCGTGAAGAAGGTTTTGCACGCACCCGCGATGACGATCTCCTGCGACTGGGAAT
>JBDSZO010000209.1:0-2083 GCA_039925105.1 Terrimesophilobacter sp.
TCTCATCATCGACGAACCGACAGTCGGAGTGGACGTTCGCACCAAGGCTGCATTCCACGAATTGATTCTCGAGCTTGCGGACGATGGGCTCGCGATTCTTCTCATCTCAAGCGACCTGCCTGAGATCATCAACATTGCGGACCAGATTTTGGTGATGAACGACTATGCGGTACTCGGCGAGTTCAAGAACTCCAAAGATTACCGAACCATGTCCCGCGAGGTAATGGCCACGATCCACGATGTTGCGGCGGTGAGCTGAGGCGCTCAGCGTGATCCTGTCTAGCCCAACGGTGTGATGGTGTCTAGTCCGCATTCAGCGTAAAGAGCATTCAACTGGTCCACGGTGGACTCGCTGAGCGCGATTGCGGAACTGTTCTTCTTGTCATTGCCGTATTCGATGTCGCCGGGTGCGAGAATTTTGGCGCCGTCCCGGCCGGCGTTCCGCACCGCATCCTGGAGTTCCGCGACCCTGTCCTTCGTGTGCTGGCGACCGGTGAATCGCGACGTGTCAATTCCGAGAATAAAGTGCCCGGTGTTCATCTGAGAGGACGGATTCGACCAGATATCTTCGGTCTGGTGGGCGAAGTACGAGGTACCGAGGCTCGCGGCAAGCCCTTCGAGCACCACGGCAAGAGCCGAACCCTTGTGCCCACCGAATGCCAGAAGTGAGCCGGCGATGGCAGCGGCCGGATCTCGTGTTGGCAACCCATCAGCGTCGATAGCCCAACCTTCTGGGATGTCCACCCCTTCGTTGCGCGCAGCCAGTACTTTGCCGTAGGCGCCCGCGCTCGTTGCCATATCTGCGGTGAGCGGGAACTCGCCGCTGCTCGGCAATGAGATCGTGAGCGGGTTGGTCCCAAGAATCGGTTGACTGCCTCCAAATGGTGCAACCGTCGGGCCGGTCGTCGACGTGACGAACCCGATCATCCCGGCAGCGACCAACTGGTCTGACCAGTAGGCGCCTGCGCCGTAGTGGCTGCTCTTTTCCACCGCCACTGCCGCGATACCGTAGCGCTCCGCGCGCTCCTTGATTCTGTTGACGGCGGCATGCATGGCCACTTGGCCTAGGCCCGCATCGGCGTCGAGCACGGCTATCGCTTCGTGTTCACTATGCCAGGACAGTTGGGGTCGCGCATTGATCCCACCGTTTCGGATCGCGCTGACATAGAGGGGTAACCGCAGGAGACCGTGCGAGTATATTCCACGCTGGTCTGCCACGACCAGCGACGTTGCCGTGAGCTTCGCGTCCGCGGTGGGAGTGCCGACCTGCTCGAGGGTTTGGGCGGAACGGCTGATAAGCGTTGCCCGGTCGAATGAGTGTGTATTCGATGGCACCGATGGCTCCTTACTGAATTCGACTGGATGGCCAAATACTTTCTAATCCTGTTTCCTATACGATAGTCGAAATAGCCTCTGCGCGTCGATAGGCCGCGGTTGGGCGAAGACGCGGAATGGACGGATTTTCACCATGAAGATCGATACTCATCACCACCTTTGGGACATGGCCACACGACCACAGTCGTGGATGACCGACGAGATGAAAACGCAGATCGAAGGCCCGTACGATATGCGCGACTGGGAAGCGGTGGCGAAACCCGAAGCAATCGACTACTCCATAGCCGTACAGACGGTTCCCGTCGCTGACGAGACACCGGAGCTGCTCGCAACCGGGGTGGAATCGAAATCTCTCGCGGGCGTGGTCGGCTGGCTCGATGTGACCGATTCCCGATTCCGCGAGAACCTCGATGCCTTGCGCCAGCTCCCAGGGGGAAACAAACTCGTCGGACTTCGCGAACTGGCCGAATACCACCCAGACAGCGACTGGATGTCCAGCCCGACGATGCACGAAGTCGCCCGCGCGCTCGGCGAGTGGAACCTCACGCTCGACCTACTGGTTCTCACTCACCAGATTCCCGCCGCAACCAAACTGGTCAAGGCCAACCCCGACGTGCGATTCGTGCTCGACCATCTCGCCAAACCGTCTCTCGAGCCCGCAGACCTGGGTCAATGGTCAGAAAACCTGCGGGATCTCGCCAGCTTTGAGAATGTCGCGTGCAAGTTCTCCGGCTACGCCGTATTTGAC
>JBDSZO010000210.1:0-3248 GCA_039925105.1 Terrimesophilobacter sp.
TGTGCAGGCCGGAAAAGTGGTGGGCGAGATCGAGTCGACGAAGTCGGTCGGCGAACTTTTTGCCCCTGTGAATGGGACCATTACCGAGGCGAACAGCGCGGTTGTCGATTCGCCTGAGCTGGTCAACCAGGATCCGTTCGGCGCTGGCTGGCTTGTCAAGATCGAGGTCGCGGATGCTGCGGAGCTCGACAATGCCGGTTTGATGGATTTCGATGCCTATACCGCGCTGGTAGGGGAGTAATGGCCGAGCCTCGGGTTATTGGTGCCCTTGATGCGTTCGTTAACCGGCACATTGGAACGGACGCCCCGGCACAACGCACGATGCTTTCCGCCCTCGGCTACGAGTCGATTGACGAACTCGTTAATGCTGCGGTCCCCGACTCCATCCGGCTGAAGGATGCCACCACAGCACTTCCTCCCGCCGCAACCGAGCGAGAGGCGCTCGGTGAATTGCGCGCGTTCGCTGCCAAGAACCGTCTTAATCGTTCGCTGATCGGACTCGGCTACTACGACACGATTACCCCTGCCGTGATCAAACGCAATGTGCTCGAGAACCCGAGCTGGTACACCGCGTACACGCCGTACCAGCCGGAAATTTCGCAGGGGCGCCTTGAAGCTCTCATCAATTTCCAGACGATGGTCGCTGACCTGACAGGGCTCACGACCGCCAATTCCTCAATGTTGGACGAATCCACTGCGGTGGTCGAGGGGATGCTGCTGGCCAGACGCGTCTCAAAGTCGACGTCGAATCGTTTCCTTGTCGATTCGGACGCTTTCCCGCAAACGAAAGCGCTTCTCGCGAACCGTGCGGACGCGGTCGGGATCGAGTTGGTGGCGACGGACCTGTTCTCTGCTGTCGAGCCTGTTGATACCGCGGCCGACTACTTCGGCGTTCTCATTCAGTATCCGGGATCGTCCGGTCGTATCTGGGATCCGACCAGTGTCATCGCTGCTGCCCACGACCGCGACGCCCTGGTTGTTATGGCAGCGGATTTGCTTGCGCTTACCCTGTTGAAGAGCCCGGGAGATCTGGGCGCGGATGTTGCGGTGGGCACGACCCAACGTTTCGGGGTTCCGATGGGCTTCGGTGGTCCGCACGCCGGGTACCTCGCTGTGCGGGCGGGTCTGGAACGTCAGCTCCCTGGGCGTCTTGTCGGTGTCTCAAAGGATGCCGATGGTCGACCTGCTTACCGGTTGACCCTTCAGGCGCGCGAGCAACACATTCGCCGTGAGAAGGCGACCTCCAATATTTGTACCGCGCAGGTGCTGCTCGCTGTCATGGCGGGCATGTACGCCGTGTACCACGGGCCGGATGGCCTCAAAGCGATCGCGACACGGATCGCCATTGCCACCCGATTTCTGGCTGACGCGGCATCCGACGGCGGACACACCCTCGTCAACGGCAACTACTTTGACACGCTCACCCTCGAGACGGACCGCAGTGCGGATGAACTCGTTCGCAACGCCTACAACGCGGGTTTCCTGATCCACAAGGTTGCGGATCACCGCGTGCAGCTGTCGGTCGACGAGACCACCAGCGAGGAGGACCTTGTTGCCATTGCCTCTGTCCTCGGCGCCGAGCGTGACTATGCGTCGCACACCGATCCTGGCGCGTGGATGCCGGAAGAGATGTTGCGCACGAGCGCGTTTCTGACACATCCGGTATTCAATACGCACCGGTCAGAGACGAGCATGATGCGGTACCTGAAGTATCTGGCTGACAAGGACTACGCGCTCGATCGTGGCATGATTCCACTCGGCTCGTGCACGATGAAGTTGAACGCCGCTACCGAGATGGAGGCGGTCAGCTGGCCGGAGTTTGCCGGGTTGCACCCGTTCGCACCGCTTTCGGATGTTGAGGGCTACCTCGACCTCATCACGGAGCTTCAGGGCTGGCTGGCCGATGTCACCGGGTACGACGCGGTATCGGTTCAACCCAACGCCGGCAGTCAGGGCGAACTTGCCGGGCTGTTGGCGATTCGCGGCTATCACCGGTCGCGCGGTGACGACCAGCGCACGGTGTGCCTGATCCCATCGAGCGCACACGGGACGAACGCGGCATCCGCCGTGCTCGCCGGCATGCACGTTGTCGTCGTCGCCTGCGACGACCTTGGCAACGTCGACCTGCTCGACCTGCGCAACAAAATCGACGAGCATGAAGCGACCCTTGCCGCCCTCATGATCACCTACCCGTCAACCCACGGAGTGTACGAGCACGAGATCACCGCCATCTGTCAGGTCGTTCACGACGCAGGTGGGCAGGTGTACATCGACGGCGCGAACCTGAACGCTTTGCTCGGATTTGCCGAGTTCGGCGATTTCGGTGGCGACATCTCGCACCTGAACCTGCACAAGACGTTCTGCATCCCGCACGGTGGTGGCGGACCCGGTGTTGGCCCGGTCGCCGCAAAGGCTCACCTGGCACCGTTCCTGCCGGATCATCCATTTGCCCAGAAGGACCTCACGCCGCAGGCGGTTCTCGACGACGTGGTCAGGCCAGCTGGTACTGACGCGCGCCGCGACACCGCGGTGGGGTCTCGCATCGTGGCTGGGGCACCGTACGGTAGCCCGAGTATTCTGCCGATCACCTGGGCGTACATCCGGATGATGGGCGCTGATGGGCTTCGGGCGGCAACCGGGGCCGCCGTGCTGGCCGCGAATTATCTTGCGGTGCGCCTGCGAGACCATTACCCGGTGCTGTACTCGGGCGAGAACGGACTGGTTGCGCACGAGTGCATCCTGGACCTCCGTCCTCTCACCGAGGCGACCGGTGTCACGGTAGACGATGTGGCGAAGCGGCTCATCGATTACGGGTTTCATGCGCCGACCATGTCGTTCCCGGTGCCCGGAACGCTGATGGTTGAGCCGACAGAGAGCGAGGACCTCGCCGAACTGGAACGTTTCGTTGAGGCGATGATCGCGATCAAGGCTGAGGCTGATGCTGTCGGTGCTGGTGATGTTCCTGCGGACGACAATCCACTGCGGAATGCGCCCCACACCGCGCGTTCGGTTATTGAAGGGGAATGGTCTCACGCGTATTCGCGGGAAGCTGCGGTTTACCCGTTGCCGTCATTGCTGAGGAACAAGTACTGGCCGCCGGTGCGTCGCATCGACCAGGCTTACGGCGACCGGAACGTGTTTTGCTCATGTCCGCCGCCGGAGGCTTTCGCGTAGGAGGATTTCGACAGGCTCAATCCGAGAAGCACCCCAGTTCTCCGGTCGAGCGTGTCGGGACCCGGCGTGATTTC
>JBDSZO010000211.1:0-5760 GCA_039925105.1 Terrimesophilobacter sp.
GCCGCACCAGATGCGCGCCAATGTATCCGGCGCCGCCGGTGACCAGAACTCTCACGGGCCTAAGTCTAGGAAGTTTCTGTCACTGACAGTTCTTGAACGTCGAAACGCCAGAGTCGATGACCCCGGACCCGCCGAGGATCGTCATCGTCGTCACGCCAAAGTTTAGGAAGTCCTCGAGCACCGGAGTGTAGATGCAACTGGTTGGCGTGATGTAGAGCGGAACCTTGTTCATTCCGGCGACAGCGGCACCGGCGAGTGCATCCGGGAAGGAAACTCCGGATGCGACGTACGCTTGCGTGCTCGTTGTGAACGTCGCACGGTTGGTGGCCGATGACACCAGATAGCGGTCGGCGCCACCGTAGCGAGTCACGTTTGTGACACCGGGCACAAGCGCGAGCGACGCCTCAAGTCCTGGCGTTACCACGGCAGTGCCACCGGTGATAAATACCTTGGTCACCCCAAGCACCTGGAGCAGGTCGCTCGTCGCCTTGTCTACCTGTGTGTCTAAGCCGTTCACCAGAATTACCGGGGCCGACAGTGACCCGGCAGCGGCACTGGCCGAAAGCGCGTCAGGGAACATGGATCCCATTGAGACGAACGCGGTGGTGGTTGTCGCAGCCGGGAAGGATGCCGCAGCCACCATGCGAGAGGTCTCATACCTGTCTGCGCCACCGACCCGCACCACCGCAGGGGCCAGCGCAGAAAGTTTGGTAAAGACGGAGTCTGAGACGACACCCGATCCACCGGTGACCACAATCTTTGCCGGTGCCAGACGGATTATCTCTGCCTTGACTTGGGCAGGAATCTGGGTTGGCGTGACCAGAAGCAGTGGGCCCGCGCCCATTGCGGCGGCGGGTGCTGCGCTCAGCGCATCCGGGAAGTCGAGCCCGTTGCTGATGTAGACGATCGGCGCGGTGGTGGGAAAACTCTGCTGCGAGATCATGACTGCGGTGTCGAACCGATCAGCCACGCCGATTCGATTCACGGCGACGCCAACCGGTGTGATGTCGGTCGGGCTGCCGAACCAGCTGGAGTAGAAGTACCAAAAGTTGCGGTTTCCGTAGGAGGAACAACCGTTGCCGAGCCCGGGCGTCGCTGCGATTGCGGCAGCGTTTGGAGTGTATGGCGTGTAGGCGTAGAGGGCGGCCGTTGCACGATTCGCGATCTTCACCGTGAGCGTGCCGCACGAGGTGTTTGGGTGGAACTGGATAGCGCGCGTTTGACCCGCCCAGAACCCACCAAAAACATCCGGGGTGCTGTAACGCTTAAACTGCCACGCGCCCTTGTAGATCTGGTTGTAGAAGCCGGATTGCGTCGAGTCGCACGGTGACGAGTCCGAGCAGGCGTACCCGAGGGCATGCGCGAGCGCCCACTCTGACGGTGCCTTGGAGGTGACAAGCCCCATCTCTTTCTGCAGGGTCGCGAGAATGACCTTCGCGCTGATCCCGCAGGCCTGCTGCACTTTGAAGATGACGCGGGACGCTGGCTCGTTCACGTCTCCCGTGTACGCGGCGCACACCGTGCGATCTGCAGGACGACTATAGGTTGTTTGGGTGAGGACGTTCAGGCAGCGACCGTTGGTGCAGGTACCGATTTTGGCGTTCAGGAACGTCTGGATCTCCGCTTCGGACATCGCGTTCGCGTTGTAGAAGTTTGAGTCGGTGATGATGTTTCCGGGATCAAAGCTGCTCACGTTGAGCGCCTGCACTTCACCGGCTGGTGTGGCCACGACAAGCCCGACTGCCACCATTAACGCAGCGGAGACCACGGCAATCACTCGCCGAAGAGTCTGCCGTTGCGATGGCATGGCCGATCTAATCTGAAGCATGAAACCAGTCCCCCAAAAATGCCCGTTGTTCCAGAGTAAGGGAAGGGCGCCGAAAATCAAGGGAATTCACAATATTCACATTGGCAACTTTGATAACAGTTCACTTCCGCACGCGGTCGGCCGGCGAACAAATAGGATTGAGGTATCCCAACGACACCCAGGTATTGGAGCGCGCATGGCTGCACACGGCGCCACCATTCACAGCACCGCTGATGTCGCTGACTCAGCAACGATTGCCGCCTCCGCAAAGGTGTGGCATTACGCCCAGGTGCGTGAGCACGCGACACTCGGCGAGAACTGCATCGTCGGCCGAGGAGCGTACATCGGGACGGGTGTCGAGGTTGGCGACAATTGCAAGATTCAGAATTATGCGCTCGTCTACGAGCCGGCAAAGCTCGCCCGTGGCGTGTTTGTCGGGCCGGCAGTGGTGTTCACCAACGACCAGTTTCCGCGGGCCATCAACGCCGACGGCTCGCCGAAGTCCGCAAGCGACTGGGAGGCCGTCGGTGTGAGCGTCGGCGAAGGTGCCTCCATTGGTGCGAAGAGCGTCTGCATTGCACCACTCACTATTGGTGCCTGGGCTCTGGTCGGGTCCGGTTCGACAGTTGTGAAGGATGTGCCAGAGTTCGCGCTCGTCGTCGGAAATCCGGCACGGCGGGTCGGGTGGGTAGGCCACGCCGGGCATCCGCTGGCGAAGAACGCTGACGGCTACTGGCAATGCCCGGTCAGCGGGCGGCTGTATCAACAAGTGAACGACAACACTCTGACCGAGGTGGAGACCCCATGATTCCCGCAGCAAAACCACTCATTGGCGACGACGAGAGGGCAGCCGTCGACCGGGTAATGCTTTCCGGCATGCTTGCGCAGGGTCCGGAGGTCGCCGCTTTCGAGCAGGAGTTCTCCGGGATCGTCGACGGCAGGCACTGCATTGCCGTCAACTCGGGAACGTCTGCGCTGCACCTGTCGATGATCGCGCTCGGCATTGGCGAGGGTGACGAGGTCATTGTTCCCTCGTTCAGTTTCGCGGCAACCGCGAATGCGGTGCAGTTGGCGGGAGCAACCGCCGTGTTCGCTGACATTGAGACGGACTTTTTCTGCCTCGATCCGGTCGCCGCTGAGGCCGCTATCACGCCTCGGACGAAGGCGATCATGCCGGTACACCTGTACGGGCACCCGGCGGACCTGGTGACGCTGTCCCAGATCGCCGAACGCCATGGACTGATCCTGCTGGAGGATGCCGCCCAGGCTCACGCCGCATCACTGAACGGTAAACCGGTTGGCGCCTGGGGTGCCGCCGGGTCGTTCTCCTTCTATCCCACCAAAAACATGACCAGTGGTGAGGGTGGAATGGTCTCCACGGATTCTGCTGAAGTGGACCGCCAGATGCGTTTGCTACGCAACCAGGGCATGGAGAAACGCTACGAGAACGAGGTGTTCGGGTTCAACACCCGGATGACCGATATCCATGCCGCGATCGGCAGAGTCCAGTTGACCAAACTTGCCGGCTGGACCGCACAACGCCAGGCGAACGCGGCGTTCTTCAGTGAGAACCTGTCCGGGGTGGTTACTCCCCCGACCGCCGAAAATGCTGTGCACGTGTTCCACCAGTACACCATTCGCCTTGAGGGCCTGGATCGTGACCGGTTCGTCGAAGAGCTCACCGCACGCGGCGTCGGCAGCGGTGTGTACTATCCGACGCCGATTCACCGGCTGCCGTCGTTCGGGCTTGAGCTCGACCTGCCTGGCACTGAGCGCGCCGCAGCCCAGGTGCTCTCGCTCCCGGTGTACCCCTCGCTCGGTCAGGACGAGCTGGAGCAGATTGTCACCGCGGTCAACGAGGTCGCGAAGGCGGGCAGCTGATGGCGGTATCGACCGGCTCTGGCCGCTTGCGCGCCGGTGTGCTCGGTCTTGGCATGATGGGCCGCCACCACTGCCGAGTGCTCAACGCTCTGGATGGCGTTGACTTCGTTGGCGTGTATGACCCCGCCGAGGGTGTTCCGAATACCGTTGAAGGCCAGCCGGTGACGAAGGAGCTGGACAAGTTCCTCGCCGGTCTTGACTATGCCGTCGTCGCGACACCGACCGTGTACCACTTGGAGATGGGGACGCTGCTGGCTGAGCGCGGCATCCACGCACTGATTGAGAAGCCGGTCGCGCACTCCGCGGAGGCGTCCAGGCACCTGGTTGAGCTTTTCCGTACCGCGAATTTGGTCGGAGGCGTCGGCCACATCGAACGCTTCAACCCCGCCTTGCAGTCCCTGCGGGCTCGGCTCGCCGACGGTGTGCTCGGTGATATTTACCAGATTGCTACTCGGCGCCAGGGACCGTTCCCTGGTCGAATTGCGGATGTCGGTGTCATCAAAGATCTTGCCACCCACGACATCGACCTCACTGCGTGGGTCAGCCAGCAAAGCTATGTGAGCGTCAACGCGCGAACCACGTACCGCAGCGGTCGCCCGCACGAGGACATGGTTGTTGCGGTGGGCACGCTCAGCAACGGAGCGATTGCGACGCACACGGTCAATTGGCTCACGCCATTCAAGGAGCGCACCACGATCGTGACCGGCGAGAAGGGTGCGTTCGTCGCAGACACCCTCACCGCTGATCTCACCTACTTCGAGAATGGTGTCGGCAACAGCAACTGGTATGGCGTCTCCACCTTCCGCGGCGTCAGCGAGGGTGACGTGACCCGGTTTGCCCTGGATAAGAAGGAGCCGCTCCTGGCCGAGCATGAGGCGTTCCGGGATGCTGTGCTGACCGGTGACACGAGCAAGATCGTCACACTGGAGCAGGGTGCGGTTGTCGTTGACATTGCCGAGAAACTTGTCGCTGACGGCCTCACTCACCGGCTGTCTTAGAGCACGACTCTAGAGGGAAGAGAATCATGAACATCACTGTCGTCGGCATGGGAAAGATCGGTCTCCCGCTCGCCGTGCAGTTCGCCAGCAAAGGCCATACCGTGTTTGGTGCGGACGTCAATTCGCGCACTGTTGACCTGATCAACGCGGGCGAGGTGCCATTCCCCGGTGAGGAGTTCCTCGACACCAAACTGGCCGAGGAGGTCGCGGCCGGGCGCCTGACGGCGACCTTCGACACGACGGCATCCGTTGCCGGGAGTGACGCGGTCGTCATTGTCGTTCCCCTGTTCGTCGATGCGGAGGGCGTTCCAGACTTCGGTTGGATGGACAATGCCACCGAGTCGATCGGTCGCGGCCTGAAGCATGGAACTCTGGTCTCCTACGAGACGACGCTTCCGGTCGGGACAACACGGAACCGCTTCGCACCCATGCTGGAGAAGCTCTCCGGTTTGGCGACAGGGACCGACTTCCACTTGGTGTTCAGCCCGGAGCGGGTGCTCACCGGCCGCGTGTTTGCGGACCTGCGCAAGTACCCGAAGTTGGTCGGTGGGGTCGATGAGGCATCCACGCAGCGTGGGATCGAGTTTTACGAGCGGGTGCTTGACTTTGATGAGCGGCCGGAACTCGCACGACCAAATGGGGTCTGGAATCTGGGCTCGTCTGAGGCGAGTGAGTTCGCGAAGCTCGCGGAGACCACCTACCGAGATGTGAACATTGGGTTGGCGAACCAGTTTGCGCGGTACGCGGACAGCCAGGGAATTGACGTGTATGGCGTGATCGACGCCTCAAACAGCCAGCCATTCAGTCACATCCACTTGCCGGGTATCGCGGTCGGCGGCCACTGCATCCCGATCTATCCGCAAATGTATCTGTGGAATGATCCGGAGGCGACGATAGTGCGGGCCGCGAGGGCGGCGAACCGCGGTATGCCGAGTTACGCGGTGACACTGCTCGAGAAGCACCACGGGTCACTTGCCGGACAGCGAGTTGCGGTGCTCGGCGCGAGCTACCGCGGTGGGGTAAAGGAAACGGCGTTCTCGGGTGTCTTTGATGTCGTTGACGAGTTGAAGAAGG
>JBDSZO010000212.1:0-12699 GCA_039925105.1 Terrimesophilobacter sp.
CTCGGCTCGCCTAGGCTAGATCGTCGTGAAGGCTATCAAACGCATTACTGTTCAACCGGTTCTTCCAGAATCGCTCAACTCGCTGGACGCGCTCGCCACCAACCTGCGTTGGTCGTGGCATGCGCCAACGCGCAAGCTATTCGATGAGTTGGAACCGACCGGTTGGGAGACCCGCGGGCGAGATCCGATAGCGATCCTGGGAAGTCTGGATGCGACACGTATTTCGGAGCTTGCCAGCGATGAGGCGTTCATCGCGCGCGCCAACGCGTTAGCAGCCGATCTCACGTCCTACCGTGAAGAACCGCGTTGGTACCAGTCACTCGACAGCGAAGCGCCCCAATCTATTGCCTACTTTTCCCCGGAGTTTGGTATCGCAGCGGCGCTCCCGCAGTATTCTGGCGGTCTTGGAATTCTCGCCGGCGACCACCTTAAGAGCGCGTCGGACCTCGGAGTCCCCATCATCGGAGTCGGCTTGTTCTACCACTCCGGATATTTCGCGCAGGCTATCTCGAACGATGGATGGCAGCAGGAATCGTACCCGGTTTTGGATCCGGACGGCCTGCCACTCTTCGTTCTCCGCCACCCTGACGGATCGGCCGCTCAGGTTGTGCTGGCACTTCCTGACGACCGAACGCTGACCGCACGCGTGTGGCAGGTTGCCGTTGGCCGAGTGACGCTCCTGCTTTTGGACACTGATGTACCGGAGAATGACCCGGATTTCTGTTCGGTGACCGATCGCCTCTACGGTGGCGGGGGAGAGCACCGTCTGCTTCAAGAACTTCTTCTTGGCATCGGCGGTGTGCGCGCGATAAAGCTGTTCGCCGCGATCACGGGGGCACAGACGCCGGAAGTTTTTCACACCAATGAGGGACACGCAGGCTTTCTTGGCCTCGAACGCATCAGCGAACTGATCGGCAGCGGCCTGACGTTCGCCGATGCGCTCGAAGTGGTCAGGGCGGGAACAGTGTTCACCACCCACACGCCCGTTGCAGCGGGAATCGACCGGTTCGACCGCGATCTTGTCAAGCGCTACTTCTCCACCGACATCCTCCCCGGGGTCGACGCCAAGGACGTGCTCGCCCTTGGTGCAGAAGATGTCGAGGAGGGTAGCGAAGACGCGTTCAACATGGCGTTGATGGGCTTGCGCCTCGCCCAACGCGCCAACGGCGTATCCAAACTGCACGGCCAGGTGAGCCGCCAGATGTTTGGGGTCCTGTGGCCCGGATTTGACAGTGCCGAGGTGCCCATCACCTCCGTGACCAACGGAGTTCACGCACCGACCTGGACCAGTCAGGCAGTCGTCGATCTGGCTCAAAACAAGCTGGGATCTTCCGACACAACCACATGCGACTGGCTCTCCAGCGCGGTGACCGACGAAGACCTGTGGAAACTACGCGGCACACTGCGGACCAACCTTGTGCACGACGCTCGCCGAAGGATGGCCGACGCTTTCCGAGCGCGCCACGGCGACATCACACCACCCTTGTGGTATTCAAAACTTCTTGACCCAGACACACTGACTATCGGGTTTGCCCGGCGTGTTCCCACCTACAAGCGACTCACGCTGATGTTGCACGACGAGGACAGGCTTCGCTCGATCCTGCTTGACGAAAAACGCCCGGTGCAGATCGTTGTCGCAGGAAAGTCGCATCCGGCCGACGACGAAGGCAAACGGCTAATTCAGAAACTTGTCCAGTTCTCCAATGAGCCTGAGATTCGCGGACGCCTGGTGTTTCTGCCGAACTACGACATCGCAATGGCGAAAGTGCTGTATCCGGGAACTGACGTGTGGCTGAACAATCCGCTTCGCCCACTGGAAGCCTGTGGAACGAGCGGTATGAAGGCCGCGCTGAACGGGTCACTGAACCTGTCCATTCTCGACGGTTGGTGGGCCGAGTTCTTCGATGGCGAGAACGGTTGGGCAATCCCGAGCGCGATCGCCAGTGATCCGGAAGAGCGGGACGCGTTCGAGGCTGCCGCAATGTACGACCTGATCGAGCACCAGGTTGCACCACGCTTTTACGACCGTTCCGCTGACGGTGTTCCGACCCGGTGGATCGAATCGATCCGGCACACCCTCGCAACGCTGTCGCCTCAGCTTTGTGCGGATCGGATGGTGAGCGAATATGTTGATCGTCTCTACCGTCCTGCAGCGGTCGCTGCCCGCAAACTCAGTGCAAATGGTTCTGCGGGTGCCAGCGAACTCGCGGCCTGGAAGGCGAAAGTCCGCGCAGCCTGGCCGAAGGTCAGTGTTGGCCATGTCGAATCCGGCGGGGTCGATCCGCTGCCCGAAGTCGGGGAAGTCCTTCACGTCCGGGCAAAAGTAGAGCTCGACGGGCTCACCCCAGAAGATGTGGCAGTTGAGGTGGTCTACGGCCGTCCGAACGCTGCCGATGAGCTCGCAGAACCCCAATATGCGTTGATGACGCCGGGCCCGCGGGATGTCGATCGAACCGGTCCGGCCGAGAACGCAAACCAGGGTCTCGTGCAGTTCTCCGGAACCGTACCGCTTGCCCGGGCCGGGAGTTTCGGCTACACGGTGCGAATCCTCCCCAACCATGAAGGTCTGGATTCTCCGGCAGAACTCGGTCTCGTTGCGGTCGCCGCAGGATCGGTTCATGCCTGAAGCGTCCAGAACTCGACCGGCTTACGCCGAAGTGCTGCACGTGTTGCGCGGCCAGGTGAGTGCGCGTCCGCGAAGCGTGTTTGAGGCAATTGCAGCCAGGGTGGATCCCGGACCGGGTGCAGAGAGCCACTTTCTCGCCGATTCGGCAGCATTTCTGGTCGTGACGCAGGGCGGCTGGTGGTATCGCGCGGAATACCGGGTAATTCCGGGCGAACACGGTTCGCACGTTGAACACACCCTGCTCAATGTCGCGCAGCATGGGGCGAGGCTCGGCCGTTTCACCGGTCGCAAAGTGATAAACGGTACGCCGGCAGCGTTTGAGCGTCTCCTCAGCGAGTTGCGCGCGGAACTACAGTAGACCGCGCGCGGACTACCCGCCGGCGGTCTGGCCCTTCGAGCACGTCGTCACCGCTGCCGATTGCCCTTTCACGTCGCTGGGGAGGTCAACGGTACCCGGAAGCGGTGGAGCGGTGGAGACCGGCGTTGGTACCTTCGTGTCAACAGTGGAGCCGTCGCCGGTTGTGCCGGTCAACTTCACCGGCAGGTCCGCTTTGATGGCTGAGATTAAGGTGTCGGCTGCATCCTTAATGGGTAAGACGCCGTCTCGTCCATTGAACGACCCGTATCCTGATGGGTATTGCAGGAAGCTGATGTTTTCCGGTGCAATATCTTTGAGGGCGAGCGCGATCGATACAATCGTGTTCACGTTCTCGAGGCTGCGCGATAGTTGCATGTTGCTGATCGCCGCCTTGGCCAGCCCGTACACCTTGATGGGGTCGGTCAACGTTTCCGCGCTCTTTACCTTGCGTACCAAGGCAGAGAGGAACACCTGCTGGTTGCTGATCCGGCTGAGGTCGCTCCCGTCGCCGACACCATAGCGACTGCGCAGGAATTGCAGTGCGGTCCAACCGGAAATGGTGTGGTTGCCGGCCGAAAGATTCAGTCCAATTTGGCGATCATGGATGGAACTACCAACGCACACCTCAACTCCGCCGATGGCGTTGGCCATTTCGATGACGCCATTGAATTCGATCTTTGCCGCAAAAGGAATGGTCAGTCCGGTCAGGTCGGTCACCGTCTGCACCGTGCAGGCCAGTCCACCGTTGGCGAGACTCTCGTTAAGTTTGGTGGTCCAGGATGGATAATTGCCTTTCCCGTCGAGCCGGGGGCATTCTGGGAGCGTGACAAACATGTCGCGGGGGAAACTGACCACAGTCGCGTTCGTGTGGTCTGCGGAGATGTGCAACAGGATTGTGACGTCATTGAGCGTCTCGCCGCGCTTGCCGTACTGCGGGTCACCCTGCCCGGAGTCACTGCCGACCAAAAGGAAGTTCACTCCGCCCTCGTAGGCGCCGATGTTGGGCGGTGGTCCTTCGGTTTCGCCGATCAGTGCGACGCCCGGTTTGATTGATCGGGCGACATCCCACACCGCGTACGCGGTGACCGCTCCTGCGCTCACGAGCACTACAGCCAACGCGGCTGCAAGGTACTTGAGCACGGTGCCGACCGGACCGGATGAACGAAGGCGGCCATGGCGCGCAGCAGGCGGCATTGCGTGCCGGTCAGCCCCTCGGGGACGCAAGTCGCTCATTCGTAAAATTCTACGGTAGCCACCGCTGAGAACCTGCTGATGTCGCTGGGGTTACATTGTGCGCCACGGGCACCGCAGGGTGATGCTCGGGTCTGCCGTGCGCACTGCGTACCCCGTAGGCTCGGGAGAGTGTTCGAACTTCACCACCTGAGCGCGCAGGAGCAGTGGGTGTGGCTTCAGCGCGGTGAAATCACTCCGCTCGACCTGACGGAGCACTATCTGGCTCGGATCGCTCGGCTCAGCGAGTCGCTCGGCGCGTTCATTACGGTGACAGCGGATGCCGCCCGCGCACGTGCCACAACGGTTGCGGACACCGTTCCGCCGTCGGCGTCGTTGTGGGGACTCCCGTTCGCCGACAAAGACCTTGTGCAGCGTGCCGGCGTGCGCACAACCTTCGGATCCCGTCTCACGGCCGACTACGTTCCGGAAGTATCAGACGAGCTGGTCACAGTGTTGGATGATGCCGGGGGGGTGAGCCTCGGAAAAACAAACACTCCAGAGTTTGGGCTTCCGAGCTACACGGAGAATCTCATCGCGCCACCCGCCCGAAACCCGTACGATCCGGCGCTCGGCGCTGGTGGATCTAGTGGCGGTGCCGCCGTCGCGGTTGCGGCCGGCCTGCTGCCGTTCGCGCCGGGGTCCGACGGTGGCGGATCGATCCGGATACCGGCAGCGGCAACGGGACTGGTGGGACTAAAACCGTCACGCGGGCTAATCCCGTCCGGCTCCGGCGTCGACAAACTTGCCGGCCTGGTGGTGCCTGGACCCATTGCCAGAACGGTTGCCGACGCGGCCATGCTGCTGGACGCCATGGTCGCCGGAGGCGACTACCCGTTCACCCTGCGCGCACCCCGGTGGGACGGCGGCACTTTACTCAATGCTGCTGTGCGGGGCGAGGGCCGCTACCAGCTCGGCGTCATGACGAGCTCGCCGTGGGATTCCGCCTACGACATCCGGATTGAGCACGAGGCGCAGGATGCTCTCGACCTTGCGTTGAAAGAGCTCGACGCGTTGGGTCACGGCATCCAGCAGACCGCGCTGGAACCCGACGACACCTACTCGCCAGCATTTCGCACCATCTGGCAGGCCGGGGCCGCGAGCATTCCGGCCGAGGGGGAAGCACTCGAGCAGCTGGAACCGCTCACCAGATGGCTGGTGGAACGTGGGCGCGCGTTGTCTGCACGCGAGCTGTCTGAGGCGCTAGCGACTCTCTCGGCCTTCGAACGCTCGATCATCCGGCAGTTCGCGTCGTTTGACGCCGTGCTCACGCCCGCGCTGGCGATGACCGCGCGGCCGATCGGTTGGTATGACCCTGTTGAACCTGAACGGAACTTCGCGCAGCAGGTGCAATACACACCATTTACCTCGTTCCTCAACGTGTCGGGCCTGCCCGCGATCACGCTTCCAGTTTTTGTCACGGAGACTGGGTTGCCGATGGGTGTGCAACTGATCGGTCGCCCTGGCGGCGAGCACGTTCTCCTCTCCCTTGGAGCACAGTTGGAACGCCGACTTCAGTGGCAAAATCGTCATCCGCCACAGTGGTAAATGCCGTTCCTTTTGTCACTCAGTCGACGGCTGTGATTTTGGGGAGCCCCAACACGTCCACGGTTCTGTCCCACAGCGCGCTGTCTCGCGATTCGTCGCGTGCGGCACGACTGAGGTTCCCATTCACGTCGAAACGGTTAAAGTAGCTGCCGTTTGGCGCATCGATGGTCTCAGCCGAAGCGAGGTGCACGAGGGGGCCAGCACCTTGCTGCGGCGACAAGCCCAGCTTGCCACCGTTGATGATCCTAGAAAGGGCGACCATGCGTGAGCGATCTCCGAAACCGGTGGACACGTAGCCGGGGTGCATGCTGTACGCGGTGATACCGTTCCCGCCCTCGCGACGTGCAAGCTCTCGCATGAAGTAGATGGTGGCCAGCTTGCTTGCCCCGTAGCTGCGCCACCCGCCGAAGTAGGGTTCGAAGCCACGATCCAGATCGCTGATCCGCAGGTTCGCAAAGTGGTGGGCTGCACTCGCAGTGCCAATCACTCGTCCGTTCGACTCGCGCAGGCGCGGCAACAGGAGTTGGGTGAGCAGGAATGGCGAGTAGTAATTGGCCTGGATGGTGCGCTCGAAGCCGTCAGGTGTGGTGCCGCGGGAGGAGATCATTCCTCCGGCGTTATTGGCGAGCACGTCGATTCGCGGGAACCTCTCCAGTAACGCATCTGTGAGGGTTCGCACCTGCGTGAGATGGTCGAAATCGGCAACGAATGCGGATCCGCCAACCTCGTCTGCGACCGCCGCGGTACGTTCAGCGTTTCTGCCGACCACCGCAACGTGTGCGCCCTGGTTGGCGAGGGACCGCGCCGCGGCTCTCCCGATGCCAGCGCTCGCACCGGTGATGACAACAGTTTTTCCTTGCAGGGTCACAGATATCCTCCCCGGCGAAGGCCGGCCTCGATTTCGAATCGGTTGGCGAGGGCGTTCGCGCCAGCCGCAACATACAGCGGGATGAACGCTAGTCCATAGTGTTTCCATTGCGCGCGGTGTACTGCTTCGTGTGCGAGAACGCCGGGGTCGAGTCTGTTGTTGGTGAGAAAGACGGCACCGATAGTTGTGCCGCCGCGCCCGAACGCCCAGCGCGGGCATTTGCGCGCCACGATGACTCCGCCCTGGGACCGAATTCTGCCAAGACTCAGCACCGTGCCCCAGATCAGGCCGCACAGCGTTGCGAACCAGAAGCCGGGGCGAGCGATCACCGGGCTCAGCAGCATGCAGCGCAGCCAGCGCACCCGGGTAACGGATCGAACAAGGCGCTGGCTGCCCAGTTCGAGACGACTCGGTGATGGAGGCACATACCCAGTTCTAGCAGTAGTTGCCAGCACCCGTCCGGCGCGCACACGGCCGCAGGTCTTACAGTGTTGGCATGGATGGCATGCCCGCGCGCGTCGCAATGGTGTCGCTGCACACGTCGCCGGCCGCGCAGGCCGGCACCGGTGACGCTGGCGGAATGAATGTCGCCATTCTGTCCCTCGCGGGCGAGCTGGCAGCGCGAGGTGTTGCAGTCGACCTGCTGACGCGGGCGAACACCGAGCCGGGGATGCGGCAACTTGAACCCGGCGTGACCCTGTACGAGTTGGCGGCGGGCGGCACAGGAGCGCTCGGCAAAGAGGACATGGCCGCGGTCTCGGATGAGTTTGGCGAGGCGGTCTCTGCGCTCGCGGCCGAGCGTCGGTACGACATCCTGCACGCTCACTATTGGCTGAGCGGGATCGCCGCACTACCGGCCGCGCTGGCATTGGACATTCCTCTGGTGCAGAGCTTCCACACTGTCGCCGCAATGAAGAACCGGCTGTCCCCACCCGGGACCGCACCGGAGAGCGAACGGCGCGTGCGTTCAGAGGCGTACCTTGCTTCCCAGGCCAACGCGATCGTCGTCGGTTCCGCCGCTGAGGCAACCGCGCTGGTCGAGGATGTTCGAGCGCCCGCAGGTTCGGTGTGGGTCGTTCCTCCCGGCGTCGACGTCGACCTGTTCCGGCCGAACCGACGCGACGCCGCGCATCGGATTCGCGCGGAACTGTCAATTGCACCGGGAGTACCGGTGCTTGCCATTGCAGGTCGAATCCAGCCGCTGAAAGACCAAGCGCTGGCGATTCGGATGCTCGGGCGACTGAGAAGTGATCCTGGGCCCGTTCTCGTGGTTGCCGGTGAAGCGACACCCGGCGACGACAGCTATCTTGTGGGGCTCCACACCATTGCAACCGAACTTGGTGTCGCCGACCGGGTCCACTTCGTCGGAGCGCTCGCGCGCAAAGAGCTCGCGGAACTGTTGGCGATGGCCAGTCTCACACTGGTTCCATCCCACAGCGAAACGTTTGGTCTGGTTGCGCTGGAGTCGGCCGCCAGCGGCACGCCGGTGGTCGGCTATCGCAGCAGCGGACTGATGGAGTCTGTCGCAGAGGGGCGGTCCGGCGTGCTCGTCGACTCGCGCGACCCGGCCGACTGGGCGGAGACGGTTGCGAATCTCTTGGCAGATGAGACAGAGCTCCGTGCACTGTCGGAGTCGGCGCGGAATCACTCGTTGGCGCATACGTGGGCGGTTTCCGCGACGGCTTTGCTGAGTATTTATGGGAGCTTGTAAGCCCAGATCGTTCAGCGACCGTAACCCTCCAGCAGCCGCAACCACACCTCACTGATGGTCGGGTAGGCGGGCACCGCGTGCCACAAGCGTTCGATCGGAACCTCACCGACAACGGCGATCGTTGCGGCCTGAAGGAGCTCGCTGACATCCTGCCCAACGAACGTTGCACCCAGCAGAACACGACGCTTCTCGTCAACAATCATGCGGGCCTTGCCGTGATAGCGGTCCGCCTGAAGGCGTGCCCCGGCAACCCAACCAAGGTTGTAATCGAGCACCCGGATGTCGTACCCCGCTTTGCGCGCAGCTTTCTCTGTCAGCCCAACCGACGCGACCTCCGGGTCGCTGAACGTGACCTGTGGAACCGCCCCGTGGTCTGCGGTTGCGACGTGTTTGCCCCACGGCGCATCGTCGACCCTCTCGCCCTTCGCGCGTGCAGCGATTACATCTCCGGCAGCGCGTGCCTGGTACTTGCCTTGATGGGTCAGCAGCGCGCGATGGTTGACATCGCCGACTGCGTACAACCAGTCGAAACCTTCAACCAAGAGAGTGTCGTCGACTTTTAGCCAATCGCCGGAGGTCAGCCCAATATTTTCAAGGCCGAGGTCGGAGGTGCGCGGTTCGCGGCCCGTCGAAACCAGCAGCTCGTCAGCCAGAACCTCTGAACTGCCATCCAGTTTCACCGTCACACCCTCGCTGTTTCGGTGAACTGCGGTGGGGGAGACCCCGAGCCTCACGTCAACGCCAAGCTTGACCAGCGCATCCTTCACCGTCTCTCCGGCAAACGGTTCTTCGCCGCTGAGCAGCACGCCACGGGCCATCAGGGTAACCGCCGTGCCGAAACTTGCATACGCGGTCGCCATTTCGACGCCAACAACCCCACCGCCGATGATTGCAAGACTGGCCGGAACGGTCTTCGCGCTGGTTGCTTCCCTGCTGCTCCACGGCTTTGCGTCCAGCAGACCCGGGATGTCCGGCATGAGGGCAGCAGACCCGGTGCTGATCACCACAGCATGGTTTGCGGTCAGAGCGGCGGTGGTGCCATCGCCTGCGGTAACTGTCACCTCGCGCGGTCCGGTGATGGTCGCGTGCCCGCGCGCTAGATCGATGTTTACGGACTTCAGCCACTTGACCTGGCCGTCATCCTTCCAATTGCTGGTGAACGAGTCTCGGCGAGCCAGCACCGCCGCGACATCCAATTCGCCGGTGACGGCTTCCTTCGCCCCGCCTACGTTGCGGGCGGCTCGAACTGCTGCGCCACTGCGCAAGAGTGCCTTGGAGGGCATGCATGCCCAGTATGAGCATTCACCGCCGACCAGTTCGCTTTCGATGATGACGGCGGAAAGCCCGCCCTGCACAGCACGGTCAGCGACATTCTCACCGGCAGCACCCGCGCCGATCACAATCAGGTCGTAGCTTGTCATCCGCCAACGTTACGCGCCGTGGCCGGGTGCGAGTGTGATGTCAATCACAGTCAGCGACCCACGAAATTGGCTAACTGGCGGCTGAGGAACGCCTGCATTCCGATTTTCGCATCCTCGGTGCCAGCCAGTGCGACCAGGTCCGGTTGCAGGGCGGCTTCAGCAGCGGCATCGCCATCACGAATCGCCAGTCGCGCATTCGCCAACGTCGCCTGGACGGCCAGTGGAGCCTGGGCGGCAACTCGATGAACCAGCTCTCGCGCGCGTTCAAACTGCTCCCCGTGAGGAACCACCTCCTGCACCACGCCGATTCGCAGTGCCTCAGCGGCATCGAAACTGTCTCCGGTGAGAATCCAACGCATCGCGTTGCCCCAACCGACCGCGCGCGGAAAACGAATGGTTGCACCACCGAACGGAAGGATGCCGCGGCCCACCTCAATCTGAGCGAATACCGCTGAGTCGGCCGCGACAGCGAAGTCGCTGGCGAGGATCAATTCGATTCCGAGAGTGAGGCACATTCCCTGCACCGCCATCACCACAGGTTTTCGCACGGCCGTCCCGTCCATGGCCCACGGGTTTATCCCACCAGGTGGCACGATGTCGAGGCCATCCGGTCCGATTCGTGGGGCAACATCGGCGAGGTCCAAACCGCCGGTGAAATGGTCACCGTGTGCGAAAACCAGGCCAGCCCGCAATTCCGGATCTCGGTCAAGCTCACCGTAGGCGAGTGAAAGTTCCTGAAGAAGCTGCAGGTCGGCAGCGTTGCGCTTGTCGACCCGGTTGAAGCCGATGAGCAGGACTGCTCCGTCGCGCTCGGTGGTGATTCGTTGGTCACTCATGTGGCCAAGCCTACGGCGCGCGCTTGCGGAATCGCCGGGCTCCATGGTGCGTCAGCTGGTTAGTGCTCCAATGATTCGCAGGATGGTGGGGAGGTCATCCGCGGCCGCTTCCGGAGATGACGGCGCGAACTCGGTGATCCCAGCACCCGCCAACGGAAAAGTTTTGACGATCGCCCGAATGGTGTCGATGAGCATAGCTGCAGAGACGCCAAACGGCTCCGGAAACCCGAGGCAACCGAATTCTGCTGGGTCGAGTACATCCAGGTCGATGTGGAGGTACACCCGGCTGGCACCCGTCGCAGTGATCGCCTTAACGACCGTGTCAGGGGTCAGCGTGGATGGCGAAATCATTCGAATTCCGGCGTCGTCGACGAAATCCGCTTCCGCATCATCCAGTGCGCGAACCCCAGCGAGCACGACATGCCGCGGCTCAACCGGGCGATCGGGAACAAGAGTCGGATACCCGTCACCGAGCAGGGTACGCAGCACCATCCCGTGAAACGCGCCCGATGGTGATGATTCTGGCGTGTTGAGGTCGGGATGGGCATCAAACCACACCACCGCAACGTCGCCGTCAGCCGCGGCGTACGCAGAGCCGATCGTCGCCAGTTCAATCCCGCAGTCACCGCCGATCGCAACGACGGTGGCCCCTTCGCCGTCCAGAGCATGCTCGGCAAGGACCTCCAGTGTTCGGTCGCGCACAAACTGAACCGAAGTGAATCGCCGGATGCCACTGCCAAGACCCTCACCCGCACCGAGCGGTACTTCGACGACCGTCGTTTTTGACGCAGGAAGATCGTCGCGAATAGCCTCAGCGCCGTCACGCAGCTGGAGCGCGCGCGACGATCCCGTCCCCTGCCATTGGGGCACAACGAGAAAACGGACCGGCAACAACCGGTTTGTCATGCTCGGCTACTTTCGTTACTGTTCTTTCGCTGCTGTACTCTCGCTGCTGTACTCACGCTACTGGCCGGAGGTCATCGCCTTCTGCGGGTCTCCACCGGACTTCAGCGCGGCGAGCCGTGCATCGATTTCGATGGCCTTGTCTGTGTCAGCAAGCTGCTCGAATTGGGCGTCGAGGCTCGACGCGGCAAGCTCCTGCTGGCCGAGAACTTTCGCCTCCTCGCGCCGGACCTTCTGCTCGAAACGGTTGATTTCGCTGGTGGGGTCAAGGATGTCGATGCTCTTCATCGCATCCATTACCTGCTTTTGTGCGTCAGCAGTCTTTGCGCGTGCCACCAACTCGTCGCGCTTCGACGAGAGCTCATTGAGCTTGCCGCGCATGCCATCGAGCCCATTCTTAAGCTTGTCGACAACGTCACTCTGGCTCGCGATGGTCGGCTCGGCTATTCTGGCTTCTTTCTCGGCGGCAAGCTGGCGACCAAGAGCGACCTTCGCCAAATTATCGAACTTGTCGGCGTCGGCGCCATTCCCGGCGCCCCGCAGTTCGTCACCTTTGCGGCTGGCTGCCAGAGCCTTGTTTCCCCAGTCCTGCGCGTTGGCAACATCCTCAGCGTGATCCTGCTCCAGCAGGCGCAGGTTGCCGATCGTCTCCGCAATGGCGCTCTCCGCCTCAGCGATGCTGTTGGTGTAGTCGCGCACCATCTGGTCCAGCATCGTCGCCGGATCTTCTGCCGCATCCAGCATCGCGTTGATGTTCGCTTTAGCCAACTGGGCGATCCGCCCGAAAATGGACTGCTTAGCCATGGGGTTTCCTTCCGTTTGACTCAACGGTAGTGGAGCGCACACAGCAGATGAAGTTTTCACAGCAGAACTGCGGCGACCGCTGCAATCAGCGAAGTACGATTTCGGCGGCCGGCCCTGAAATGAGTTGCTCGTTGCCTCGGCCGTCCAGCACAAGACTTACCACTGCGCTGACGTCATACGTGCCCGGTGCCAGCGGGGGCAGGTTGTCACTGAATCCGCCAACAGCGTCGTCAGGGTTGCAGGTCACAAGCTGCATGCCTATCGCCAACTGCCGTGACTCACCGGGGCCAAGGTCCACCAGGGCTCCTGAAGTCATGTCGACGATGCGGCTGTGCCACACGGTGAGCCCTCCCTGGGAAACCGTCACCATCGGCATCACCATAATGAGTCCGGT
>JBDSZO010000213.1:0-3210 GCA_039925105.1 Terrimesophilobacter sp.
AGTTTGAGCACGGCACGGCGGGACTCCCCCGACATCGACCCTTCCTGCCACACCATCGAGGCAAGGCCGAGCAGTGCGGTCTCCTCCGCGGAGAATCGGATGTCGCGGGGCAACTCGTATGCCCCGCGCGGAATGCGATAGCGAAGATGCTGATTGTTTCCGGCATCCGCCGCCAGTTCGAGCGTCTCGAGCGGAACACCCAGCTCACGGATGTCATCCTTGTCGCGCTCGAACTGGCGCTCCAGGTTGGAGTTGTCTGCGCCGACCGCGTAGCGCTGGCGGTATCCCTGAACGGTGGAGAGGATTTCGTTCTTGGTCAGCCCGTTTTCGGTTGCCAAAAGCGCCAAAACCAGGCTGAACAGGCGTTCCTCAACGGGAACGCGCTGCGACGCGCTGGCTGCAGACACGGTGTCGGAACCTAGATCACACCGAGAACGTCGACAACGTAGATCAGTGTTGCTCCGGCTGGTACACCGGTGCTGCCCTTGTCGCCGAAGCCGTCCTTGGGCGGAACAACGATGAGCACCTGGGATCCGACGGTCTTGCCAACCAGTCCATCAACGAATCCGGCGGTCACCGTGTCGGAACTCTTCAGCGCGACAACCTTCGCGTCGCCTTTCGTCCAGGTTGAATCGAAGACGCTGCTGTCATCCCACAGGTATGCGGTGTACTTCAGGACAACCTGGTCGCCTGCCGCCAGTTCGTGCCCGTGCCCCTGTTCGAGCACGTTGACCGCCAGCTTCGGTGGCGCAGGTTCCTTCGGCACGGTGATGCCTGGTGCACCGTTCGGCGCTGTGACAACGGCAGGCATGTGCGCTTGAGGGATCTGCGGTGTTCCGTTCGCTGTTGCGGGGAAGGAGCGCTCAATGTCGATGACCCAGACGAACGAGTCATTTGCACCACCACCGGCGCCGGCGGTCTGGCCAGAATCCTTCGGTGCGCTGACGATTGCGACGCGGGAACCGACTGTTGCGCACTGGAGACCCTTGCTGACCGCAGCGATCGCGGATCCGCCGACGGTGATGAGTGTCGCGGCCGAGCTGTAGTCGCCCGCCTGAAGCACCGTGCCTGACGCGCCGTCGAGTACGGAGTACTTGATCAACGCCGTCTGCCCCGGCTGCAGGGGTGCACCGTCACCGGGGATCAGCACGCTGCGTTGCAACTTCTTGGTCACCAGTGGTGTCGGGAATTCGACGGTCGGCTTGTCGCCGAAGGCGCTGGACGCGCTCACTATCGACGAGGCGTCACCGGTCGTTACCGGCGAGTCACACGCTTGCCCCGCGAAGGTGCTCCCGGCACAGGAGGTGAGGCTCGCGATGAGGCCTGCGGTCAGAAGGAGCGCTGGAAAAGTGCGCACTGTTCCTCGATTCATTGTTCACAAAACTTAGACAATTCTAGGCAAGTTCGTCAGGCTGCTCTGACTCGCCGACCCGGTCGGTGCCGTCGGGCTCCCCGGATGCAGTGTGCGCGTGGCGTGCAGCCGTTTCTGCCTGGCGCGCGGCCTTGCGCACGCGTTTGTCGCTCGCGTCGCGCACTCCGATGGCGCCGGGCGTCCACGCTTCGACATCCTCATCAGAATAGGTGGGCTTGACCTTGCGTTTCAGTTCCGGCAACACCGTGTCTGGCGCGAGGCGGCGTGCGGAGATCAGGAACCCGGTGTGGGCGACCATGCGATGATCCGGGCGAACGGCGAGCCCTTCGACGTGCCATCCGCGCACCATGGTTTCTGAGGAGACCGGGTCGGTGAATGCGTCGGTTCCGCGGATGCCTTCAGCGACACGGGAGAGCTGGGTGGCGGTTGTGACGTAACAGATCAGGACACCGCCCGGTGTGAGAGCTGACGCACACGCGCTGAGGCACTCCCAGGGGGCGAGCATGTCGAGCACAACCCGGTCAACACCGCCCGGGGTGACGGTCGTTCCGAGTTCTTCGCTGAGGTCGCCAAGCTGCACGCTCCAATTTGCTGGTACCGACCCAAGGAATGCCTCCACGTTGCCGCGGGCGACACGCGCAAACTCGTCACGGCGTTCGAACGATAACAGCTTGCCGGTCGGACCGATGGCGCGAAGCAGGGACAGGGACAGCGCACCGGAGCCGACCCCGGCCTCCACGACTGTTGCGCCGGGAAAGATGTCCCCGACGGTAAGAATCTGCGCAGCATCCTTCGGGTACACGATTGCTGCTCCGCGCGGCATCGACATGACGAAGTCGGTCAATAGCGGGCGGAGCGCGAGATACTCGTCGCCGACGCTGCTGGTGACCACGGAACCGTCTGGCGCGCCGATGATGACGTTGTGCGCGAGAATCCCCCGGTGGGTGTGGAATTCCTCTCCCGGCTGGAGGGTCACGGTGTTTCTCCGGCCTTTCGGACCGGTGAGTTGTACACGGTCCCCGGAACGAAACGGCCCGCTCTGTCGCCTCATGGCGGAATCGTCACTCATGCCTGAACGCTGCCTGTCACAGTACGGCCCAGGAAAATGTTGGTCAGGTCAGCGATGGAACGTCCGGCAAGCGTGTCCCACAGGGTGTACGTGGGGCTTTCCGTTAGCGGTACGTGTGCTGGAACGCCGACGACTGCCGCACCGGATGCCGTCGCCGAGGCGAGTCCCGGCGGCGAGTCTTCGATGGCGAGGCAGTCCGTGATCTGGACGTTCAGGGTTTCTGCCGCGCGGAGGTAGGGCTCTGGGTGTGGTTTGGGGTTTTCGACGTCGCCACCGGTGACAATCGCCTGGAACGCGGTGAAGTCGAGGCTTGTGGCGATGTGTTCGGCCAGCGGTCGCATCGACATGGTGACGAGCGCGGTTGGAATCTGTGCCTCGTTCAGCGCCCTGAGTAGCTCGACCGCGCCGGGACGCCACGGGATGTGCTCCATTGCCTGCTGCAGCACCCGTGCGGTGAGCCGGTCGATAATGTCGTCTTCGTGCAGGTCGACACCCCGCTTTTGCAGAAATTGTGCCGAAAGTGCCAGTCCGCTTCCCACCAGTGCGAAGCCATCCTGCGTGGTCCAGCTCTGACCGAAAGAGCCGACAAGTTCACGCTCCGCCCTCAGCCAGTACGGCTCGGTGTCGACGATCGTGCCGTCCATGTCGAACAGGACTGCCGCCGGGAGTGTGTGGGTCACGACATCCGAGTCTAGGGGCGTTGGGCTGTGTGCGTGCCGAGTCGCACTGCGGCACCTATCCTTGAACGGGAGGCGAATGTGGCACAGCA
>JBDSZO010000214.1:0-5477 GCA_039925105.1 Terrimesophilobacter sp.
GCGCTCGCCGAGATTCTCACCCCTGAACTCATCGGCGAGCACCTGTACACGGGCGGTCAACCCGATCCTGATCTGGTGATCCGCACCTCTGGCGAGCAGCGCCTCAGCGATTTCATGCTCTGGCAGATCGCGCACAGTGAGTTCTATTTCGTTGAAGCCCTCGGGCCGGACCTCCGTGAAGTTGATTTTCTGCGGGCAATCCGCGACTACGCTACGCGGGACCGCCGTTTCGGCCAGTAGGACCGTGCACGGCCGGTTGCCGTGGTCGGCCTCGACAACTGACACACTTAAGCGGTGACAATCGACGAGTTTGCGATCACCTTCGACGCGGAGCCTGGCTATCTCGACTTCGCGAGGGTTGGTCCGCTCGCCCGTGTCGTTGTCGAGGAGGAGCGGGCGCAGCTGGAGCTTCTACGCAGGGCACGCTTTGGCAGTCTTGAGGCTATGTGGGCCCAGGATGCCCGGGTGCGAGCAGCGGTGGCGGCAGTCACCGGTTTCAGCGATGACCAGATCGTGTTTCAACCCAACACCAGCATGGGGTTGCTTCACGCCATGTTCGGACTTTCCGGGGACGTTCTCGTGTCCCGCACAGACTTTCCGAGTGCACCGTTTGCGGCGGTCCGGTCAGCGGATGCCCTCGGCGGCCTCAACCCGGTATGGCTTGACACCGACTACGGTCGCGTCACACCGGGGAACATCCAGGAGCACCTGACGAAAGACACCAAAGCGGTGTCGGTCAGTCTTGTCGACTTCCGCACCGGATACCTCGCCGATTTGGAAGGGATCCGCCAGGTTATCGGAGATCGCCTGCTGATCGTCGACGCCATCCAGGGCTTCACCGTCACCGACGTCGACTATGAGCTTGCTGACGTTGTCGTGGCCGGCGGCCAGAAGTGGGTGCGTGCCGGATGGGGCACCGGATTCATGGCCCTCAGCGAGCGGGCAGTTGACAGGCTGGTGCCAGTCCTGTCGGGGTTTAACGCCACTGACGAAGGTCCAATGCCCCTTGACTCGGTTCCGCCCCCAGCACACGGCGCTCATGCGTTCCAGGTCAGCAACCCGAGCCCTAGCGCTCAGGGCCGATTTGCTGCAGCGCTCGAGCAACTTGCCGGTGTTGGCATTTCCGCTGTTGCCGCTCGAGTCTCCGAGAAGGCGCTGCGCGTGATCGAGCTCGCCGACCAATTCGCCATTCCCGTGGTCTCGCCACGTGATGAGCGTGAGCGTGCCGGAATTGTCGTGCTTGGTCCTCCGCCAGACCAGCTCACCGTGTTGGCAGCATCGCTGCACAATCACGGACTCACCGTGACGGTGCGCCAAAACACGGTTCGGCTAAGCGTGCACGTCTCCACCTCGGAGGAAACCTTCTCGATGCTGCGCGCCGGTTTCCAGAGCTTCGCTTCCGCAATCACCGTCTGATTGCCAGACCCGCTGATCACTCAACCTGCTGATTACCTCCCGTGCTGATTATTGGTCGAGGCGTGTCGCTTGCGCCAACTGCAGCGGCACCACGTAGCGTCGGATGCATCAGGCAAAGAGCCTGATCGAAGCGGCCACGTAAGTTCGCTTTAGGATTGGGTGGCCGTAGCGGACATGCCGAGCGTGAATATGCTCGGGGATGGAGTCCACGTGGCCTCGACCAACGCCCCCCGCCAGAAGACATCTCAGGGATCGAAGGGGGCGACACGGCAGGCCGAAAAGACCTACGTGCTCGACACTTCGGTGCTCCTGTCGGATCCTTCAGCAATGTTCCGGTTCGCCGAACACGCTGTCGTTCTTCCGGTTGTCGTCATCTCGGAGCTTGAATCGAAACGCCATGATCCGGAGATCGGCTACTTTGCCCGGCAGGCGTTGCGCAATCTTGACGACCTGCGCATCGAACACGAACGCCTCGACTTTCCGATCGCTGTCGGCGACGGCGGCAGTCTGCGGGTGGAGCTCAATCACACCAACACTTCCGTCCTTCCGTCCGGACTCCAACTCGGTGACAACGACTCGAGAATCCTGGCAGTAGCACTCAACCTGTCCAATGACGGGCTGGCGGTCACGGTGGTGTCGAAGGACCTGCCGCTGCGGGTGAAGGCCGCGTCGGTTGGCCTCGCCGCAGAGGAGTACCGCGCAGAACTCGCCATCGATTCCGGTTGGACAGGGATGTCCCAAATTGACCTCGGGTCGAAAGAGATGTCCACGCTGTATGACGACGAGACCCTGAGCACGCCCCTCGTCGATGGTCTCCCCGTCAACACCGGCCTGGTGATTCACTCGGAAAAGGGCTCAGCGCTTGGCAGGGTCAGCGGCCCGGGAACGATGAATCTGGTGCGTGGCGATCGCGACATTTTCGGCCTCCATGGACGTTCCGCCGAGCAGCGCCTCGCCATCGACATGCTGCTCGATCCTGAATTGGGGATTGTTTCGCTCGGTGGTCGAGCCGGAACAGGCAAGTCTGCCCTCGCCTTGTGTGCCGGGCTTGAAGCGGTGCTCGAACGCCAGCAGCACCGCAAGATCATGGTGTTCCGTCCGCTGTATGCGGTCGGTGGTCAGGAGCTTGGTTACCTGCCTGGTGACGCCGCCGAAAAGATGAATCCGTGGGCTCAGGCCGTGTTCGACACCCTCGGCTCTGTCGTGTCGCAGAATGTGCTCGACGAGGTGATTGACCGCGGAATGTTGGAAGTGCTGCCGCTCACCCATATTCGAGGCCGCTCGCTGCATGACGCGTTCGTCATCGTCGATGAAGCACAGTCGCTCGAGCGCAACGTGCTACTGACGGTGCTCAGTCGCATTGGGCAGAATTCTCGCGTCGTCCTTACCCATGATGTTGCTCAGCGCGACAACCTGCGCGTTGGTCGACACGACGGGGTTGCCTCCGTGATCGAGACGCTCAAAGGTCACTCGCTCTTTGGTCACGTCACGCTGACCAGGTCGGAGCGAAGCGACATTGCTGCATTGGTCACGGAACTTCTCGAGGGCAACGAGTTGCGCTCGTAGAGATGCGCACGTAGCTCCTGACGCTCCCGGGAGTTGGTCAGCCAGACCAACTACAGTCAACGCGTGGAAACTGTGCTTCTTGTGCTCATGGGAAGCCTGGGGGTGTTATTCCTTTGGGGAATGATTGCCCCGAGAAGCCAGTGGCGGTTGCTGATCAGCTGGACATATCGGGATCCGTACGGGGGAGAGCCGACAGGTTTCGCCTTCGGACTCTACCGAGTGGTTGCCGCGCTCGGAATCGTCACCATGATCGTCAGTGGTGCGAGTGTCTACCGCGTCGAACAGGTTCGCAGGCCAGATGCCAATTCGCCGCCGACGCCCATTGAGCGCATGTGGGGCGCCAAGAATCCGAAGGTCGTCAATCGCGTCGTGACACCAATCACGCAAGTACCGACAGGGTTCGTCGACCAGCCGATCCTGGGCTACCAGACCCTCGACGGCAAACGCCGTCAGCCACCGTACCTGTTCAGCCTGCCGTCGCTTTCCTTGAAGCTGGCGACGACGAGAAACGGCCTCGTTGGCGTTGACCCTCCGGCCGGTCTTGCAGCCCTCGATATGGCGCAGTTGGTCGTTGAGGTTACCGGTGACAAGAAGTGTTTCCCCCATCACGTCGTCGTGATCGAGAGCGGAAGTACAGTGCAGATCGGGGTCTATTACGGCCAGAGCGATCCCGCCGACGGGTCCAACTCCCTGAACATTGACGACTGTGACCCGTCTGGCGGCGCGAACGCAATCACCACGCTGATTCCGATCAGACTGAGCGACACGCTCAGCGGCCGCGACGTGCAGACGCTGGACGGCAAGGCGATCCGAAAAGTTCCAGTGATCGAATGACGGCCGGCACCGACCGGCCTAGCCGGGGTGCGTCATGCTCAGCACATCGAGCAGGCTGTCTAACTGCTCAAGACTGATTTCGCCGCGGTCGACAAACCCGAGTTCGATAACAGACTCGCGCACGGTAATGCTCTTTGCCACCGCGTTCTTGGCAATTTTCGCCGACGCTTCGTAACCGATGACCCGGTTCAACGGCGTGACGATCGAGGGGGAGGATTCTGCCAATGCTCGCGCGCGCTCCACGTTCGCAATCAGCCCGTCAACGGTCTTGTCTGCAAGCAGGCGGCCCGAGTTGGTCAGCAGCCGGATCGACTCCAACAGAGCGGTACCCATGACCGGGATGGCAACGTTCAACTCAAAAGAACCGCTCGCCCCGGCCCAGGCGATCGTCGCATCGTTGCCGATCACGCGCGCGGCAACCATCAGTACCGCCTCAGGGATGACCGGGTTGACCTTTCCTGGCATGATCGATGAGCCGGGCTGCAGGTCAGGAAGGTGAATTTCGGCAAGCCCGGTGTTCGGGCCAGAGCCCATCCATCGCAGGTCGTTGCATATCTTGGTCAGACTGACCGCAATAACGCGCAGGGCACCGGAGGCTTCAACCAGTCCGTCTCGTGCCCCCTGGGCTTCGAAGTGGTTCTCGGCCTCGGTGATGGGTAACCCTGACTCGCGCACCAACTCTTCGATGACCTTGTGCGGGAAACCCTTTGGTGTGTTGATTCCGGTGCCGACTGCGGTGCCACCGAGTGGTACTTCAGCAACCCGACCGATCGAAGCCTTGACCCGCTCGATGCCGAGCCGAATCTGCCGGGCGTAGCCTCCGAACTCTTGTCCGAGCGTCACCGGCGTGGCATCCATCAGGTGAGTGCGGCCAGACTTAACCACCTCAGCCCACTCGCTGGCTTTCGCTTCGAGGGAAATCGCCAGGTGATCAAGTGCCGGAATGAGGTCGCCGATGAGCGCACCCGTCACGGCAAGGTGAACCGAGGTGGGGAACACATCGTTCGAGGACTGCGAGGCGTTGACGTGGTCGTTCGGATGGACAGCCGAACCCAGCGACGTCGATGCGAGCGATGCAAGAACCTCGTTCATGTTCATGTTGGAGGAGGTGCCGCTGCCGGTCTGGTACACGTCGATGGGAAACTGGTCCAGGTGTGCGCCGCCGATGATCTCATCGGCGGCCTTCACAATTGCCTCCGCAATGCCCTTGTCGAGGATTCCCAGTTCGGCATTGACAATGGCCGCGGCACGCTTCACGCGCGCGAGGGCAACAATCTGGGCCGCCTCAAGCCCTGCGCCGGAGATCGGGAAATTCTCGACTGCCCGCTGCGTCTGCGCCGCATACAGTGCAGATGCCGGTACGCGAACCTCGCCCATCGTGTCATGCTCAATGCGGAAATCGTCCTGCGTGCTCACGTGCGCATCATCCTTTGTCTCGCCCGACCAGACCCTGCCAGGTGTTGTGTTCTGTGTTTTCTTATCTGTTTGGTTCAGCCCGCGGAGTCGATGTCGCCGAGGATCAAGTCCGGCACCGCCCGGCCCTCAAGAAGTCGATAATTGGCTCCGACAATAGCCAGCGTACCCGCGGCGACGGCGGCGGCAATCAGTTCAGACCCCTCCACCAATTTGGCGATCGTTTCGCGAAGGTGCTCCTTGCCTAC
>JBDSZO010000215.1:0-17286 GCA_039925105.1 Terrimesophilobacter sp.
TGAACATCCAGTCCGCCGACGACGTCGTCGCCGTCTGGGACGACCTCAAAGCCACCGAGAAACCGCACCGATCCAGCGTGCTCGACGGCATCCCGCAAGGCATGCCAGCCCTCGCGCTCGCCGACAAGCTCGTGGGCCGCGCGGAGAAGGTCGGGGTGGTAATCCCGGATTCCGCCTTCGTCGCCAAAGCGGCCGCTCCAGCCACCGAAGCAGAACTCGGCGCGGAACTCCTCGCGCTCGTCGCTACCGCTCGCGGGAGGGGGCTTGATCCTGAGCGCGCCCTTCGCGGGACCCTGCGAAACCTGCAGGGCGACATCCGTGCCACGGAATCCTCGACGTCAAATTAGACCACGCGAGACCCGAGAAAATCGGGTCACCAGTCGGCAAGCGGTGCGAGAATTGTGACCAGCAGGGACGATCCGGAAATGACGTTTATGCCTACCAATGAGCCGCCGGAAGGTACGCGTGACTCTCCCATCGCACCTGAGCCGAAGAAGCATGCCACCCGCCGCTCCTTCCTTAAGGCGTCCGGAATCGCGGCTGCCGGATTTGCCGCGGGCGGCATTGCCGGTGGAGTCGCCGGGGCATACATTTCCGCCAGCAGCAACGACGCAGAACCACCGGCAGAACCGCTAAAAACCAAAGGGTTCAACCACATCGTGGTGCTGATGTACGAAAACCGTTCCTTCGACAACATTCTCGGCTGGCTTTACACCCCGGACACCGTTCCGGTCGGTCAACGATTCGATGGGCTCGCGATGGGCCGGTACTCCAACCTTGCCTCCGACGGCACGTCCATCGACGCCCACGTCTACGTCGGTGCGACCGACACCATCATGAGTCAACCGAACCCGGATCCCGGTGAGCAATACCCTCACGTGAACACCCAGCTCTTCGGAACCATCAACCCTCCAGGCAATGCGCGTCTGACAAGAGGGTCAGCCAAAGCGCCGTTCAACGCGCCACCAGCCGGGAGGCGGGCCGACAATTCGGGGTTCGTGCGCGACTACGAAATCAACTTCACCCAACTCAGCGGCGGAACCCCGCCAAGTCCAGAACAGTTGCGAGTGGCCATGGGCGGATTCTCTCCCGCGATGCTTCCCGTGTTCTCCACGCTGGCCCGCGAGTTCGCCGTATTCGACTCGTGGTTCAGTGCCGTGCCGTCCCAAACTTTCTGCAACAGGTCGTTCTTCCACTCCTCCACGTCGCACGGGTTCGTAACCAACAAGAACTTTGGCAGCTTCAACAAGTGGCTCAACGCACCCGCAACGCCCACGATTTTCAATCGTCTCGAGGATGCCGGCATCCCGTGGCGCGTCTACTACGACGAACAACAGGTGACATCGCTGACCGGCGTATTGCACGCCCCCGCGCTGCAGCAGTACTGGAAAAGCAACTTTCGCACCATGACGCAGTTCTACCTGGACGTGCAAAGCGGCAACCTTCCCGCATACTCCTTCGTTGAACCGCGGATGATTTTCAACCACAACGATATGCACCCGCCGTACGGCACCCTGTCGTCGGGAGAAGTTGACGGAGTTGATCTGTTCAACAGTGCCCTCTCCGATGTTCGCGCCGGCGAAGTGCTTCTGCACGAGATCTATTCGGCCATTCGCAACAGTGCGACACCGCGCAAATCCAACGCCGAGAACACCCTCCTTCTGGTCACCTTTGACGAGCACGGCGGCACCTACGACCATGTACCCCCGCCGAACACGACGCCCCCTGACAGCGGAGCTGCAGGTGAGATGGGGTTCACCTTCGACCGACTCGGATGCCGCGTGCCGACCATCGCGATCTCCGCCTACACGAAGGCCGGAACAATCATCAACGATCAAATGCATCACGGCTCAGTGATCAAAACGTTGAGTGCGCTCCACGGATTGTCGCCACTCACCGACCGGGACGACGAGGCAAACGACCTGTCGAAGGTGGTCAACCTGCGCAAGCCGCGACCAAAGTCCGACTGGCCTCAGACTCATCCGCAATACGTCCCGCCGAACCCGGAAGACTCCGTGAAAAGCGATCAACAAGTGCGGGACCGCCCACTCAGTTCACCCGCCAGCGGCTTACTCGGGCTGCTCGTCGCCAAATTTGGCAAGCCAGGAGACCCGGTGCCGGCGACCTATGGCGACGCTGTTGACACGCTCATCGACCATGGGACGGGACTCTTCGGCACGGTCGATTGACACGCCGGAGTGTGACAGGCGGAAGGCTAGCCTTGCCACTCTGGCAAACGTCTGCGGTCGCGGGTACCGTCGAACCATGAAGAAGACAAGTTTCGACCAACTGTTGACGGATCAAATCGGTCACGAGTTCGCCGCCTCGCAGCAGTACATTGCCATCGCCGTGTGGTTCGACAACCGGGACCTACCCCAACTCGCCAAACATTTTTATGGCCAGTCCATCGAAGAACGCAACCATGCGATGATGCTCGTGCAGTACCGCCTCGACCGCGACCTCGGCATCGTCATCCCCGGGATCGAGCCGGTCATCAACGACTTCAAGGACGAGCGCGCGCCAATAGCGCTATCCCTCGACCAAGAGAAGCGGGTCACCAGGCAGATCGAAGAACTGTTTGCCGCTGCCCGTGCAGAGAACGATGCCCTCGGCGAACAGTTCATGCTCTGGTTCCTGAAGGAGCAAGTCGAAGAAGTGGCATCCATGTCTACCCTGCTGGCCATCATGAACCGGGCCGAAAACCTGTTCGACGTCGAAAACTACCTCGTGCGCGAAAGCGTTGGCGAGGCAAAGGATGCTTCCGCTCCTGCTGCTGCAGGCGGCGCACTGTAGCAACTGCGCCACTAAAACAACTGCGCCACTAAAACAACTGCGCCACTAAAACAACTGCGCCACTGGAAGATGGTGCCCACACCAACCCGAATGGTGTGGGCACCTGGTCCAAACCATATCTCCACAAGAGGGTGACACGGTCGGACACTCTGTAGCACCACGTTGCCGTGATGCTGGTTTTGGGCAGAAACGCCTGGCTAGAAGTTTCGTGCTTAGTTGTGTTGGCGCCCGTCCAAACATCCCCCCGGATCCTCATCGACAGGGTATGAGCGCAACCACACCAGCGTAATTCATAACACGTGTTAGTGCAAACACCCGTAATGTTTATTTTATGAGCCGGAAACCGGACCCGAACCGCAAGCCTCAACTGCTTGCCGAGATCCTCGACTACCTTCTCGACAAACCCTTGGCAAGCCTGACATTCCGCACCGTCGCCCGTGCGCTGGATGTCAGCACCTACACGCTCGTCTACCAATTCGGCACCCGCGCACAACTGGTAACAGACATTGTTCGGGAAATATCGTCGCGCCAGGCGTTCCTCGAAGAGCAGCTTGCGTCCAGCCCGGTCACCCTCGACGCCTACTACGGAAACCTCGCGACGTCGTGGCAGTGGACGCTCGATCCTCGCAACCGTCAACTGCAGCGACTCGAGTTTGAAGCATCCATGCTCGAGGTCGTCGAACCTGACACCCACAACTTCAGCCGCACGCTCTACCAGACCTGGTTGCGGGTCGGGCGCAACGCCCTCGAGTCGTTTGGGCTCGCACCGGATGATGCCCAGATTGAAGCGCGCATCATGGTGGACGCTTTCTACGGCCTGCAGTACGACCTCCTGGTCACCAAGGACGACGCCTCCGCGACGGACGCGTTCGAGCGTCTCATCCAGCACCACCGCGAGCGAGTCGAAGCTTTGGCCGACCAGCCGTCGCTTCAGCAGTAGCCCTTCCCGAGCACCTCCCGCCGTATTGCCCGCGCTCCACCGCCCTCACCCGATCCCGTTTTGCAGGACATCCGCTCATTCGACGACCCACATTCGCTTAAATTAGGCCACCTGCGCTGAATGTCCTGCAAAACGGGAAAATACGACGGGCGGCGTCGCATGCCGGGAGGTGCCAGAATCGAGGGATGGCAAACCAGGTGAACCCTCCCCGCGGGATGCGCGACTTCCTGCCCGCCGAGAAAGCCCGGCGCGAGCGTGTGCTCGCGGTCATCCGGGACACCTACCGCGCTCATGGGTTTGACGAAATCGAAACCCCCGTCGTTGAAGACTCGGCCCGGCTGCACGCGGGCCTCGGCGGCGACAACGAAAAGCTTGCGTTCGGCATCCTAAAGCGGGGGCTCACCGCGGATGACCTCGCCGCAGCCACTGACCCGCTCGACCTTGCAGACCTCGGCCTCCGCTTCGACCTGACCGTGCCGCTCACCCGCTTCTACGCACGTCACCGGGCTGAACTGCCGAGCGTGTTCCGCGCGATCCAGCTCGGCTCGGTGTGGCGCGCCGAGCGCCCACAGAAGGGTCGATACCGCCAATTCGTGCAGTGCGACATCGACGTCATTGGCGATGCGACAGGGCTCGCTGAAGCTGAACTGATCGTTGCGTCCCTTGCCACCTTCGACGCACTCGGCCTCGACGGTGTGACCATGCGCATCAACGACCGCCGAATCCTCACTGGTCTGCTCGACCATTTTGGGTTCGCCGCGGGGGAGCACGCGTCCGTGCTCATCACCCTGGACAAACTTGACAAGGTCGGTCCGGACGGGGTGGTCGCCGAGCTCACCGGCAACGAAGCGACCCCGGATGCAGTGGCCGCCTTGCGCTCCTACCTCACCCGTCCGCAAACGAGCGAGTTCAACCCCTACGGTGAGAAACAGATCCGAAAAGCGCTACCCGACGACTTCGATTCGCCAGCGATCGCCGACCTCATCGCACTCGGTGAAACGGTGTCTGGCGCGCTACCGGAGCATGCCGACAACGGCATCCCGCTCGCGTTCGACCCGTTTTTGGTGCGCGGCATGGGCTATTACACGGGCATGATCTTTGAAGCCATGCACCCCTCGGCCGGCTACTCGCTCGGCGGCGGCGGGCGCTACGACGGCATGATCGGCCGTTTTCTCGGCACCGAAGTGCCGGCAACCGGATTCTCGATCGGGTTTGAGCGCATCGTTGACCTGGTCGCACTTGGCGACGGCGACAAGGCGGATGCCGTGGTGCTGCTTTACGGTGACGATACCGACCCGGACCGGCTGGTTGCGCTCAAGGCCGAACTCATCGGCCAGGGCAAGCGGGTTCGCCTCGAGCGCACCCCGCGCAACGTGAAGGGTTTGCTTGACGCGCTCGCCGCATCCGGGTACGCGCAGTTCGTCCAGGTCGGGGACGCCACCGCCGCAGCGGATCTCACTCTCAAACCTCTCAGCGCTGGCTCGTAAACTGGCAACGCTCACAACCCAAAGAAGGAGAACCCCGTGGCTTTGATTGAGGCAGTCGGTGCACGCGAAATTTTAGACTCCCGGGGCAACCCGACCGTTGAGGTTGAGGTGTTGCTGGATGATGACACCGTCGCGCGCGCAGCGGTACCGTCCGGTGCCTCCACCGGAGCTTTCGAGGCCTACGAATTGCGCGACGGCGACAAGAAGCGTTTCGGCGGCAAGGGGGTCCTCAAGGCCGTCGACGCGGTCATGAACGTGCTCGGCCCGGCTCTGGAAGGTTATGACGCGACCGACCAGCGGATGATCGACGCCGCCATGATTGAACTCGACGGCACCGACAACAAGAAGAAGCTTGGCGCGAACGCGATCCTTGGCGTATCTCTTGCCGTCGCGAAGGCGGCAGCAGATTCCGCCGACCTGCCACTGTTTCGCTACCTTGGCGGGCCGAATGCACACACCATGCCTGTGCCAATGCTCAACGTCATCAACGGCGGCTCGCATGCAGATACCAACGTCGACATTCAGGAGTTTATGATTCTGCCCGTTGGCGCATCGAGCTTCGCCGAGGCGTTGCGTTGGGGTGCCGAGACGTACCACGCGCTCAAGGGTCTGCTGCACACGAAGAAGCTCAGCACCGGGCTCGGCGACGAGGGTGGGTTCGCGCCTGACCTGAAGAGCAACCGCGCCGCCCTTGACCTCCTCGTCGAAGCGATCACTGCGGCGGGGTTCAAGCCGGGCAAGGACATCGCGCTCGGCCTGGATGTTGCCGCCACCGAGTTCTTCTCCGGCGGCAAGTACCTGTTCGAGGGTAAAAAGGTCACGCCGAAATACCTGATGGAGTACTACGGCGACCTTGTGAAGTCCTACCCGCTGGTCACCATCGAGGACCCGCTCGCCGAGGATGACTGGAAGGGTTGGGCAGAGTTGACCTCCGAACTCGGCGACAAGGTGCAGATCGTTGGCGACGACCTGTTTGTCACCAACCCGAAGCGACTTGCCAGAGGCATCCAGGAGCATTCAGCGAACTCGATCCTGGTGAAGGTTAACCAAATCGGCACGCTCACCGAGACGCTGGATGCTGTGGCGCTCGCCCAACGCAGCGGCTTCACCACGGTGCTCTCTCACCGCTCCGGTGAGACCGAGGACACCACCATCGCCGACCTTGCGGTCGCCACCGATTCCGGCCAGATCAAGACCGGTGCGCCGGCACGCAGCGAGCGGGTGGCTAAATACAACCAGCTGTTGCGCATTGAGGAAGAGCTTTCTGACGCCGCGGTGTATGCGGGGCGGAGCGCGTTCCCGCGGTTCAAGGGGTAGTCGCTGCACGTCTCGCTCAAGGAACGGCAGCCACGCGCGATTCGAAACGCGCACCAGCCGAACCGGCGCTTAGGCTTGAAGGATGACCCGGCGACCGAAAACCCAGCGCGTTCCTGTGCGCTTGCCGGAGCAGGGCGCCGAGGCCGGGTGGTTGCGCAGCATCCGCCTGTCCGGGTTCACCATTGCCACCCTCACCCTGCTGGTTCTCACTGTGGTCGTGCTTGCGCCGTCGCTGAAAATCTTTGTCGAACAGCAGCAGCAAATCGCGCAGCTCAAATCCGACCTTCACGAGCAGAAGGCGGGCGTCAAAGACCTCAAAGACCAACGCGCACGCTGGGACGACCCCAGCTATATCGAGGCGCAGGCACGCGAACGGCTCAACTATGTCTATCCGGGCGAGTACAGCTATCTGGTGATCGACGACGGCAACACGGTGTCCGCGGGTGACGGCCAACCGATCAGCGACAAAGTGCAGGCTACCAAGGTCGACTGGGTTCGGATGCTGCTGTCGTCAGTGTTGACTGCCGGTCTCACCGACGCGAAGCTTGGGCAGATTGTCGCACCGGTAATTCAGGGATCCAAGGGATGACCACCCCGCCGTTTGTGGCCCCCGGCGCCGAGGATATTCGTGTCGTGTCACGCCAGCTCGGGCGGCCTGCGCGCGGGGTGATAGGTGTTGCTGCGCGTTGCACCTGCGGCGCGCCGACGGTGGTCGCCACGGCGCCCCGTCTCGCCGACGGGACACCATTTCCAACCCTGTACTATCTCAGCCATCCGGCAGCAACCGCTGCAATGTCGACGCTTGAGGCGGAAGGGGTGATGGCCGAGTTCACCGTGCTCCTCGCCGGGGATGCTGCGCTGCGCGGCCATTACGCGCGAGCGCACGACGCCTACCTCACCGATCGGGCGACGATCGACTTGGTTGACGAAATCGATGGAGTTTCGGCGGGAGGGATGCCGACGCGCGTCAAGTGCCTGCACGCGCTCGCCGCACACGCACTCGCCGCAGGCTGGGGCGTGAACCCGATCGGTGATCTTGCCCTTGAACGATCCGCCTGGTCTCCGGCGGTCTGCCAGTGTGCCGACTACTCCGAACTTCCGACATCGGAAGTTCACGACCGATGAGGGCGGCGAGGCCAGTAAGGGCAACGATGTCGGTGCAGGCGGGCCGGCGGGAGGTCGCCTTCATTGCAACACTCGCAATCGCAATGTCCGTCGCTTTTGTCGGATCCTCCGCCTCGGCAGATTCGATCCGGGACCGCGAATACTGGCTCAGCAGTTACGGGATCACCAAAGCCTGGCAAACGACAAAGGGTGCCGGCGTCACCGTCGCCGTCATCGACACCGGCGTCGACGGGAGTCATGCCGACCTCACCGGGACCGTGGTCGGTGGAACAGACGTGTCAGGCGTCGGCTCGGCGAACGGGCAGGAACCGGTCGGTGAAGACTCCGCGCACGGAACCCTGGTCGGCTCACTCATTGCCGGCCATGGTCACGGCGTAGACAGCGGTGTCATCGGTTCAGCACCAGAGGCGAAACTGTTGTCCATTTCGGTCGGATTTGGCGTTGGAACCCGCGGTTCCGACGCGCAGATCGCGGATGCCGTGCGGTGGGCGGTCGATAGCGGTGCCGATGTCATCAACATGTCCCTCACCCGCAACAGCCTGGAGTGGCCGCAAAGCTGGGATGACGCCTTCTTGTACGCGTTCGATCATGACGTGGTGGTGGTTGCGGCGGCCGGTAACCGGGGCAGCGGCACAACGGAGGTCGGTGCGCCTGCGACCATTCCCGGGGTGCTGGTCGTCGGCGGCGTTGACCGAAACGGAAAGGCAAGTTTCGACGCCTCCTCGCAGGGCATCACCATCTCCGTGTCCGCGCCGAGTGAAGACCTGGTCGGCGCCGCACCGGGGGGCACTTACTTCGCCTGGGCGGGCACGAGTGGGGCAACCCCGATTGTCGCCGGAATTGTGGCGCTTGTGCGGGCCGCTCACCCGAAACTTGATGCCGGTAACGTCATCAACCGACTCACCGCGACCGCAAAGTCTCCTGGAGTTGCGGTGCCGAGCCCCATTTACGGCTACGGGTTGGTGGATGCTGCCGCCGCGGTGAACGCATTCGTTCCCGCAACCACACTGAGCCCCTCGCAGGAGTTGCGGGACTGGATTCACCTGCATCGGCGTGCAGTGTCCAGTCCGAGCCCGACACCGGTGGATGTCACACCCGGCCCGCCCGTCCCCGGAGCGGTAGCGCAGGCCGCGCCACGAAGCCCGCTCGGGTCGGTGCTTCCGACGGTCGCCTCACTGCGCAACGTTGGCATTCCGTTGCTGGTGTACGCAATCCTGATCGGACTTCTTGTCTGGTGGTCGGTGGCGCTCATCCGGCGTGTCTGGAGGTCTCGAGGCTCGTAGTAGATTGGTCTGGTGCCAAAAATCCTGATCGTTGGCGGCGGATACGCCGGCTTCTACACTGCCCTCAAGCTCGAAAAATGGTTGAAGAAGGGCGAGGCCGAGGTCACCATGGTTGACCCGCTCCCCTACATGACTTACCAGCCTTTCCTTCCGGAAGTTGCAGCTGGTTCCATTGAGCCGCGCCACGCAGTGGTCAGCCACCGTCGGCACCTTCGCGACACCGAAGTGATCACCGCCAAGGTGAGCGGCATCGATCACGCGAAGAAGAAGGCGACAATCACACCGGCCATCGGCACGCCGTGGGACCTCGACTATGACGTGCTGATTGTCACCGCCGGTGCAGTTTCGCGCACCTTCCCGATTCCTGGTGTTGCCAATGAGGCTATCGGGATGAAGAACATTGAGGAAGCTGTTGCTGTTCGCGACCGCATCCTCACCAACTTCGACAGGGCGGCCGACATGCCTGCCGGGCCCGAACGCGACAAACTGTTGACGTTCACCGTCGTCGGCGGTGGGTTTGCCGGCATCGAGATTTTTGGTGAGATGCGAAGCCTCGCCAGCGACCTGCTGCGCTACTATCCGACGCTCAGCTTTGAGGACACCCACTTCCACCTCATCGAAGCCATGGGACGGATCATGCCGGAAGTGTCGCTCAAAACCAGCCTGTGGGTGATCAGGAGCCTCGCCGAGCGCGGCGCCGAAATTCACCTCGACACCCAACTCACCTCAGCCGTTGGTGGCAAGATTGAGCTTTCCAGTGGCGACTCGTTCGAGTCGGATCTGGTGGTTTGGACTGCGGGAGTCATGGCGAATCCGGTCATCCGCAACACCGATCTTCCGCTGGAGGAACGCGGGCGCCTGCAGGTAGGTGCCGACCTTCGCGTCGTTGACGCTGACGGCGCTGTCGTTCCGGATGCCTGGGGTGCCGGCGACGTGAGTGCAGTGCCCGACCTGACCGGGGGTGGTGTCGCCGGATTCTGCGTACCGAACGCGCAGCATGCTGTGCGCCAGGGCAAGCTGATGGCGAAGAACGTTGTTGGTGTACTGCGCGGCGATGCGCCAGCAGAGTACTTCCACAAGAACCTTGGCGCTGTGGCCGGCCTTGGCCTGTACACGGGCGTATTCCAGTCCGGCGGATTTGCTGTCAAGGGCCTCATCGCCTGGTTCATGCACCGCGGATATCACGGACTGGCTGTCCCCATGTGGGAACGCAAGATTCGGGTGTTCGGAAACTGGATCATGAATTTCCTGTTACGTCGCGACATCGTGTCGTTGGAGGCGCGCATTTCCCCGCGCGCCGCGTTCGAGGAATTCGCGGCCCGACCAAAAGGCAAGTGAACACCTACGCCGCCGTGCCCAGCCGATAACTAGGCTTGGCGTGGGCCCCCGTAGCCCAATTGGCAGAGGCAGACGACTTAAAATCGTCACAGGTGAGGGTTCAAGTCCCTCCGGGGGCACGCTGTGGCGTGGCCCCGAACGGGTCCTCCGTCTTTCTGAATCTGCTGGCGCAGATTCGGTTCAAGTCCCTCTGGGGCACGCAATGCGTGGCCAAACTTGGTCGGCCTAAATTTTTGGAAACGCCCCGCGAATCGCGTAGCGGTGCATTGTCACGCCCTCATCGAACGATTGTTGTTCCAGCAGGTCGAGTTCGAGCGGCACCGTCAGGTCATCGAATAAATCCCGACCCTTGCCAAGGATGGCCGGGTGGGTGAAGAGCAACAGTTCGTCGAGAAGATTCGCCCGAAGGAGTTGTGTGGCCAGAGTGGCCCCGCCGACTCCGATGTCGCCGTCCGTCTGCGCTCGAACGGTGGCAAGTTGCTCGATTGCGTCATCTCCGCCGATGATCCGCGTGTTGTGGTCGGCACTCGTGCGCGTGCGGGACACCAGAATTTTAGGCTTCGCCGTCCAGATCTCGCCGTACTCGCGCAGGACGTCTTCGAGCGACTCATCGTCGCGTGCATCCGGCCAAAACGATTCCATCGTCTCGTAGATTATGCGCCCTTCGACAGAGAGAGATATCGCCTTTGCGCGTGCATTGAACTCGCGGTGCAACGACTCTCCGATGCGCATCCAGTTTCCGCCACCGTTCTCGCCCTCGTCGCGTTCGATCTTGAGGTCAACGGAAACGTTCATCCAATACACGAAGCGACCCGGCATGCGTTTCCTCCCGTTTGTAATCACCAACAACATAGTTGACAGAGAGTTGAATCTCCGCCACTATTTCCACGTCGGGCAACTTGGACATTTGACCCACTGAGGGAGGTAGCGGATGCCGCGGTTGTCGTCAGCTCAGCGACGCAAAGAAATTCTGCAGGCAGCGCTTCGGGTCATCCAGCGTGACGGCGTGCAGGGCGCCACGACGCGAGCCGTCGTTGCAGAAGCCAACATGCCGCTGGCCAGCTTCCACTACGTGTTCCGCTCGCGTGACGCCATGATCCGCGACCTCATCGTGTACATCATTGAGGGTGAAGAACACGCCGCAACGGCGACACTGAGCGAGGGTGGCGACATTCGCGGGGTGGTGCGGGCAGGTTTGCAGTCATACTTCGAACTTGTGACTGCGGAACCGAACCGGGAGCAAGCCCTGTTCGAACTGTTTCACTACTCGTTGCGGCATCCGGAACTTAGCTCTCTCGCCAGAATCCAATACGATGCCTACCATCACCTGGCCGCCGCGCTCCTGATCACCGGCGGCAAGCAGGTGCGCGTTCACTGGCAGATACCGGTCGAAGCCCTTGCCCGCGTGCTCGTCACGTTCACCGATGGGATCACCTTGGCCTGGCTTGCCGACCGTGACGACCGTGCCGCCGGAATCACCATGGACATCGCCGCCGACACTATCGCGCGCTACGCCGCACCACTGGGTGAGAAGACACCGGGTGAGAACACACGGAGAACGACAAATCCGACCCCGGTGGGTTTGGGCAGGTCGAAGGAGAATGTCGCATGACCAAGACACAGTCCGAACAGCCCAGCGCTGCGACCGGCGCGCTCCTCGAACCGACCAGGGTCATCTCGGCCGGGTGGATCGCCGCTTTCGCGACCGCTTGGTTCGGCATTTGGATGGCGCAGCTCACCCCTGTGCAACTCATGCTCCCGCAGCAGGTCGAAGCGCACGTCATCTCAGACAACTGGGTCGAGAAGGTTGTCGCCTTCGGCATCATTTCCGGTATTGCCGGATTATGCGCCCTCATCGCTTATCCGCTCACCGGGGCGCTCTCCGATCGCACCACGTCACGGTTCGGTCGCCGGCGACCATGGATTCTCGCTGGCGCCCTGGTTTTCGCCGTCGCGCTGGTGATTCTGGGCATCCAGAACACCATGCTGGGTATTGGCGTGTTTTGGTCGCTCGCCATCATCGGGTTTTGCATGCTCACTTCGGCGTTGACCGCCACCATCTCGGACCAGGTTCCGGTGAACCAACGCGGTCTGGTCTCGGGTTGGCTTTCGGCGCCGCAGGCGATCGGCACCATTGCGGGACTGCTGTTGGTCATTGAGCTTGGCCTGAGCCAGTTCTTCGGCTACACGCTTATCGCGGTTCTGTTGGTTGCGCTGGTCATTCCTTTCCTTCTGCGAATTCCGGATGCGGTGCTCTTGCCTCAGCAACGGCCACCGTTCACGATGCGGGCACTGGTCACCGGTTTCTGGATCAGCCCGCGCCGCTTCCCCGACTTCGGCTGGACACTGCTCAGTCGCATCCTGGTCAATTTCGGCAACGCCTTTGGCACCAGCCTGCTTCTCTACTTTCTGCAGGACGGCCTCGGCTTCGCCTCCGGGGACCCGTCCGAGAATGCGCTGCTCATCCTCACCCTCGTCTATATGGTGTTCGTTGTTGCCGCCTCGCTGGGCCTCGGATGGCTTTCGGACCGGCTGGACCGACGCAAAGTTTTCGTGTTTGTCGCGGCGGCCCTGCAGGCCATTGCCGCACTGCTGCTCGCGTTTGTCCCGACCTTCGAGGTCACCATGGTCGCGGCAGCGTTACTCGGCCTTGGCTACGGATGCTTCCTTTCCGTCGACCAGGCTCTTGCCACCCAGGTTCTTCCCTTTGCGGCAGCGCGAGGAAAGGATCTTGGGATCATGAACATTGCAACAACCGTTCCGCAGGCGATCGCTCCCCTCATTGGCGCATTCGTTGTTGCGGCTCTGGTCGGATTCCAGGGCCTGTTTCTGCTGGCCGCCCTTGCCGCAATTGCCGGTGCTGTGGCAATCATCCCGATCCGTTCCGTGCGTTGACGCCGGATGAATCGTGACGGTGAAAACGAAATGCCTCCGGCGATGAAACTCGAGCGCCCCACGGGCACGCCGTGGCTCACCCCGGGCATCTACTGGCCGGGCTTGAATGCCGCGACTGCGGACCTCGACCCGCCGTTTGGTGTGGTCTCTCTGCCTGCTCTCTCCCACAACGCCTTCGACATGCTGGATCGAACGCAGGGCACCACCATCCGCGTAGCCAGCAAATCGGTTCGGGTGCGCAGTGTCATCGAAGCCGTTGAGGCGCTTGATGGGTACCGTGGCGTGCTCGCCTACACGCTCGCGGAAGGCTTGTGGCTGGCCGAAACCATTGAGGACGTGGTGGTCGGCTATCCAAGCGTCGACCGCCACGCGATTGCAACGCTCACCAGCACTCCGGATCTCGCGGCCAGGGTGACGGTGATGATCGACTCCGTCGACCAGCTCGACCTGATCGATAGCGTCACAACAGCGGCGAAGCGCCCACCGGTCAGGGTGTGTCTCGAACTCGACGCGGCATGGGATTCCCGACTGCTCGGCCATGTGGGAACCTGGCGCTCACCGGTGCACTCGGTCGAGGACGCCACCGCGCTTGCCAGGCACATTGTCGATCGAGAAGGTTTCACCCTCGTTGGACTCATGGCGTACGAGGGCCAGATCGCGTGGACCATCGATGAGCCGGAAGACAAACCCGTCTATGGTGCACTGGTGCGGTGGATGCAGAAACGGTCCGCGGCAGAGATTGCCGAGCGTCGCGCCGCAGCGGTTGCCGCAGTGCGCGAGATCGTCGAGCTTGAGTTTGTCAACGGTGGAGGCACCGGTTCTCTGGAGTCGACCAGTGCAGAATCCGCTGTCACCGAGATCGCTGCCGGTAGCGGCCTATTTGGACCACACCTGTTCGACCACTATCGCAGCTTCACACCGGCACCGGCCGCTGCATTCGCACTCTCGGTCGTGCGAAAACCGACGCCCGACATGGCGACGTTACTTGGCGGCGGCTGGGTCGCATCCGGCCCGTCCGCGCCCGACCGGCTACCACTGCCGGTCTGGCCGGAGGGTTTGCGGATGCTTCCGCGCGAGATGGCTGGCGAGGTGCAGACGCCTCTCACCGGCGCACCCGCGCGCAACTTGCGGATCGGCGATAGGGTCTGGCTCCGACACACCAAGGCGGGGGAGCTGGCGGAGCACCTGAACGACATGGCACTTGTCGACGGTGACAAAATCGTCGACACGGTTCCGACTTACCGCGGGGAGGGAAAAGCGTGGCTGTAGCGACACTGCTCCCCGGTCACCGCTGGACAAATTGGGGCCGAGTGGAAAGTGCTGACCCGGTCTGGGTTGCGCGTCCCACAAGCGTCGACGACGTGGTGGATGTCGTGCGGCGCGCTGACGAACTGGATGTGCCGGTGAAGGCGGTCGGTGCAGGTCACAGCTTCACCCCAATAGCGGCGGCATCCGGCATCCTGATGAATCTCGATGGCCTGGACGGTCTTCTCGCGGTCGACGCCGCACGTCGCCAGGCCACGCTGGGCGCCGGAACGCACCTCTACCAAGTCCCGACGCTGCTCGAGCCGCACGGTCTGGCCATGGAAAACCTTGGCGATATCGACCGGCAAACTATTGCCGGGGCCACCTCGACCGGCACCCACGGCACCGGTGGCGGGTTCCGCGGGTTGGCCGCGCAAATCGTTGGAGTCACACTGGTGACCGCCAGCGGAAGCATCCTGCGGGTAAACGAGAACGAGAACGCCGAACTGCTTCCGGCCGTGCGGCTCGGACTCGGCGCTCTGGGCATCCTGGTCGACATCACCGTGCAGTGCGTTCCCGAATTCGTGCTGCATGCCCTGGAGCGCCCTGAGCCACTTGACGCGACTCTTGAGTCCTTCGAGCAGCGGGTGGCGGATGCCGACCACTTCGAGTTTTACTGGTTCCCGCACACCGACTCTGTGCTCACTAAAACCAACACTCGCATGCCAGCCGATACCACGCGGATACCGCTCGGCACGGTCACGCGTTGGATCGACGACGAGTTTTTGGCCAACGGCCTGTTCGCTGCAACCTGTGCGACCGGTCGGCTCATCCCGGCGGCGGTACCCAACATCAATCGCCTTGCCACCCGGCTAAGCGGCAACCGCGAATTCACCGACATCTCCACGTCGGTGTTCACGACCCAGCGCCGGTTGCGGTTTCGGGAAATGGAGTACGCGATACCACGCGCGTTGGTGCCGGATGCCGTCCGCGACATTCGCGCACTCATCAACGATCGGGGCTGGCGAATCTCATTCCCCATCGAGGTGCGCGCCGCGGCAGCCGACGACGTGTGGATGTCGACCGCCTACGGCCGCGAAAGCGGATACATCGCGGTGCACCGGTACTGGAGGGAGAACCACCGGGAGTATTTTCACTTCGTCGAGAACATTCTGCGCGGTTACGGCGGCCGCCCACACTGGGGCAAGATCCATTTTCAGGATCGGGAATCGTTGTCCACGGTGTACCCGAAGTTCGCTGACTTCACTGCGGTGCGTGATCGACTTGATCCCCACCGTCGCTTTACCAACGATTACCTGAATCGGGTGCTTGGGGCATGAACCGCGACGACGTGGCGCCGGAGACTTTTGCCCGACGTCTCCCACCCGGATTCACCATGGGTGTGGCGACGGCCGCGTTCCAGATTGAGGGGGCGGTCCGCGAGGGTGGAAGGGGTCCGTCCACCTGGGACACCTTCATGGCACAACCGGGGCGCATCGCCGACGACAGCACCGCGGCAGTCACTACCGATCACTACCACCGGTACCGCGAGGATGTCGCACTCATGAAGGAGCTCGGTGTCGACTCCTACCGGTTTTCGCTGGCATGGCCGCGCATTCAGCCGGGTGGTTCTGGCCCGGCGAACAGGGAGGGGATTGCGTTCTACGATCGGCTGCTCGATTCGCTGCTTGCGGCAGGTATCCGCCCGATGGCGACCCTGTATCACTGGGACACTCCGGAACCGCTGCAGCACGTTGGAGGGTGGATGAACCGCGACACTGCGAAGCGCTTCGGTGACTATGCGTCGCTCGCGGCGGAGGCGTTCGGCGACCGGGTCGACTCCTGGGTGACCATCAACGAGCCGACCACCGTGACCCTTAACGGCTACGCACTTGGGGTGCATGCGCCGGGTGCCACCAAACTCTTCGACGCGCTGCCTGCAGCCCACCACCAGTTGCTTGCACACGGTTACGCCGTGCAGGCGCTGCGGGCGGTCGGCGTTTCCGGCGGGGTCGGGATCACCAACGTTCACTCCCCGGTAGTTCCGGCACGGGACAGGATTACGGATCGTTTCTTCACCAAAATTTTTGACCTCGTGCACAACCGGATCTACGCCGACCCTGTTCTGCTCGGCCACTATCCGCAACCGCCGGTTGGCGCGGGCAAGCTGTTCCGCGCGCTGACCGAAGTGGATTCGGATGATCTCGCCATCATCCACCAGCCGCTCGATTTCTACGGTCTCAACTACTACATGCCGACGCGCATCAGGGCCGGGGCCTCCGCAGATGCCGCAACCCCGGATGGCGACGCCGAGGCAATGCGTGACGTTCCATTCTCGATCATGCCGTGGCCTGAATTCGAGAGCACCGGGTTCGGCTGGCCGGTCGCTCCGGAGTATTTCCGGATAGCGCTAACGGAGCTTGCCGAACGTTACGGCGACGCACTCCCGCCGGTGTACATCACGGAGGGTGGCGTGAGCTATCCGGATGTCGTCACCGAGACCGGCGAAGTGCACGACCCGAAGCGCATCGACTACCTCGCAGAGCACCTGGCGGTCGCTGCGAACAGTGTGCCGGGCGTCGACGTTCGCGGTTACTTCGTCTGGTCGCTGCTGGACAATTGGGAGTGGGCTGCCGGCTTTGGCCAGCGCTTCGGCCTTGTGCACGTCGACTTCGACTCTCAGAATCGCACGCCAAAGGATTCCTACCGCTGGCTGCAGCACGTAATTGCTGCCCGCGAGCGCGTCCGCTGACAAAGAACAAAGAAATTTCCCACCCTGTGTGCCAGATCGCAGAGCGTGCGAACACGGCTGGCCTACCGTTGGGCCACTGTTCCACACGTTTCTACGGGAAGGAAAACATCA
>JBDSZO010000216.1:0-4787 GCA_039925105.1 Terrimesophilobacter sp.
TGCGAGTGCGAAATGTTGTGTCCGAAGCCGGGAATGGCGCCGGTCACCTGGCAGACAGCTGCCATGGTTCTCCTCCAATAGCGGTTACCGTGAGGCGAATGCCTCACCCAAGGTCACTTGTCGGCGCGCACGACTTCACCGGAATTCTTGTGTGATGAAGATGCGCACATGCGGAGCGGAAATGCTCAACCTGTCAAGAGTACGCGGTGCGTCGAGGTTCGGCAAGCCGAGCCCCCGTTAGAGAGGTGTTGAGCGATTTCCGGACGTCGTCGCTGAACTCATTCACTTCTCTGTGTTGAGCTCAACGACAACGCCCGGGACCTGGGCAGTCGCGCGTGGGCGCCCCGAGTTGCAGGGTTACGGAGAGAACATCGGCCAGTGACGGGTGAGGTGGGCGCGGCACATGTCCTCAGACTTCGAACCGTGAACGGAAATCACGCTAATCCCCTCAGACACACCTGAAATGGCGGGGCTACCAGGGTCTGGGGGAGCTGATTGTTCTTCAGAGTAGACCCAAAACTCGTCTCAGCCTAGAAGTGCGTTCGTCGAATACCCCCGCTTCCTGAGTTGCGCCAGACAGACCGGCGTACCATGGGCTCCACATTGAGGAGGCTGCGATGACCAAACCATCACGTGAGAGCCGAATCAATGCAGCGTTCGTCGAGATTGCCGACACTCTGGTCGAGGATTTCGGTGTCGTCGATATGTCGGAAAACCTTCTGCAGAAGTGCACCCAGATTCTGGACGTCGACGAGGGCGGGATCATGCTCGTCGATGCCTCGGGCACACTGCAGGTTGTGGCCTCCACCAGCGAAAATGCCGACTTTGTCGAATTGATGCAAGTGAATGCCGGCGCTGGACCCTGCATCACCTGTTTCAGGACTGCAACCGCAGTGGCTGTGACCGATGTTGAAAAGTCCGATGGCGACTGGTCAGACTTCCGCGCAGCGGCACTGAGCCGCAACTTTCGTTCCGTCCATTCGACCCCGATGCGACTTCGCGGAGAGACCCTTGGCACGATGAATTTGTTCAGCACGAGAATAGGAATGCTGAGCGCGCAGGACGCCGAGGTGGCGCAGGCACTGGCGGATGTCGCCACAGTCGGCATCCTTCACGAACGCAACCTTCGAGAGGCCAACATTGTCACCGAGCAGCTTCAGCACGCACTCGACAGCAGAATTGTCATCGAACAAGCCAAGGGAGTGCTGTCGCACACGGCATCCATCGATATGGACGATGCGTTCGCCTCTCTCCGTGGATATGCGCGCAGTCACAACCTCAGTGTGCGTGTCGTCGCCGAAGGGGTCACAGCGCGAACCATCGACATCGTGGCTGACGACGCGACGCTCGTTGGCAAGAAGAAGGGCCGCGGGCTGCGACCTGACCGGGTGCATCGAGAAGACCAATCCTCCGGGTAGCTCATTGTGGCGCTCGCTACGCTGAAGGCATGCGCATCGGATACGCGACCGGGTATTGGAAGCAAGGACCACCACCTCAAGCACTCAAGGCGGTGCGGACGGCGGATCGGCTCGGGTTCGACTCCGTGTGGACGGCGGAAGCGTACGGTTCCGACGCGTTCACGCCGCTCTCCTGGTGGGGATCGCGCACGAAGCACGTACAACTCGGAACGGGCATAGCCCAGTTATCCGCCCGCACGCCCACCGCAGCAGCGATGGCAGCGCTCACCCTCGACCACCTTTCCGGCGGGCGAATGATTCTGGGGCTTGGCGCATCCGGACCGCAAGTCGTCGAGGGCTGGTACGGGCAGCCGTTTCCGAAACCGCTCGCGCGCACTCGCGAGTATGTCGCGATCGTGCGCGACGTGCTCGCCCGCGAGAACCCGGTGACCGCGCCCGGCCCGCACTACCCGTTGCCATACTCGGGTGAAGATTCGACCGGGCTCGGCAAACCCCTGCGCTCGACGGTGCATCCTCTGCGTGCAGACCTCCCGATCTATTTGGCTGCCGAGGGACCGAAGAATGTGGCGCTGGCCGCGGAGATTGCCGACGGATGGTTGCCGTTCCTGTTCTCCCCGCGCGCCAACGACGAGTTTGCCGGCTACCTTGCCGACGGGTTCTCGCGCAGAGACTCGGCGCTTAGCCCACAGGGTGAGTTTGAGGTCGCCGTGCAGCTCGCCGTCATCCCGCACCGGAGCGTGGAGAAAGCCGCAGACATGGTGCGCCCGGTCATCGCACTCTATGTCGGTGGGATGGGCGCAAAGGGTGCAAACTTCCACCGGAACGTCATCGACCGGCTCGGTTACGGCAAAGACTGCGATCGCATCCAGGAGCTTTACCTCTCGGGCAAGAAGGCGGAAGCAATCGCCGCGGTGCCGACAGCGTTGGTAGAGGAGGTCGCCCTGATTGGCCCGCCCGCGAAAATCCGTCGCGAGCTGCAGGCGTGGGAGGACTCGGTGGTGACCACCCTGCTGGTGCAGGGGCCGCCATACGCGTTACGGACCATCCGCAACCTGGTCACGCGACCGAAGTGAACTGAGAGAAACTCGGGCGGCTGCGCTGCGGCGGCTGCACTACGGACTCAGTACTCTCTTGAGCAGGCAGGGCACAGCCCGAACACGTCGACGACATGCTCCGCCTGCGTGAAACCGTGCTGGGCGGCGATCTGCTTCGCCCACGCCTCGACGGCGTCCGCCTCAATCTCCACGGCGGTTCCGAACCTGCGACAGATCAGGTGGTGGTGATGCTGGCCAGGCGTGCAGGCGCGGTAAAGCGATTCACCTTCCGGTGACTGGAGTGAGTCCGCTTCCCCGCCAGCAGCCATATCCGCGAGCGCCCGATACACCGTGGCGAGACCAATGCCGGTATTCGCCTCCCGCAGCGCCGCGTGCAACTGTTGCGCGCTCACGAACGCTTCCTCCGCGTCGAGGGCGGCCTTGACGGCTTCACGTTGCCACGTGTTTCTTTTCACGAAAGACGCCTAGCTTTCAAATATCGATGGCTCGGGGCGCCATCGTCGCTGTTGGCTCGACGGGATCCAACTACACGGCACACCAGGTATATGAGGAACGAGATCGTGGTCACATACGGGCTGATCGGTAGCCCACCGCCAATCGCCAGCAAAATGCCACCGACCATCGCCACCAGTGCGAAGGCAACACTGAGCAGCGGAGTCAGCAGCGGCGACGCCGTCACCCTCATCGCGGCGGCCGCGGGGGTAACCAGAAGCGCAAGAACCAGCAGTGCCCCAACGATCTGAATCGAGACCGCGACTGCGAGGCCGAGCAGAATCATGAATCCGAGTGACAACGCCACCACCGGGACCCCGCGAGCCAGCGCGACATCCTCGTCAACGCTCGCGAAGGTCAGCGGTCGCCAGATCAGCAGCAGGCTCGCAATCACCACCACCGAGACGATCACCAACGACAGGAGTTGCGGGTTGTCCACCGAAACGATCTGGCCGATGAGTAACCCGAACTTGTTGGCGCTGCGTCCCTGGTACAGAGCAAGGAACAGGATGCCGAGACCGAGACCGAACGGCATGAGGACCGCGATGATAGAGTTTCGTTCCCTCGCACGCACCCCCAGCACCCCGATCAGCACCGCGGCAATCAGTGATCCCGCGAGAGAGCCAGCAACCACATTCACACCGAACAGTAGGGCGGCGGATGCTCCAGCGAACGACAACTCACTTACCCCATGAACGGCGAACGCGAGATCCCTGGACATCACGAACGGCCCGATCAGCCCGCCAAGTACGCCGAGCAGTGCGCCGGCCAGAATTGAATTCTTCACCAGTGCCAACAGCTCGCCGTAATTAGCGAAGTTGAAGATCTGTGACCAGAGATCGTCCATCAGTTCTCCGTCCCGGTGACGGAACCGGATGCCGCAATTGAGGCTGACGCCACGGCGGACGCGGCGGACTCCACGTGGTGCTCAAGGTGATCATGAACGCCGTAGCCTTCCGGTGCCCCGAGTACAGCGATCCGTCCACGCGACTTGATCACCTCAACCGGGGTGTTGTACATGGAGGAGAGCACCTCAGAGCGCAGGACATCATCCGGCGTGCCAACGCTGAACCGACCACCGGCCAGATAGAGAACACGGTCGACGAACGGGAGGATCGGGTTGATGTCGTGAGTGACAAACACGACCGCGGTGTTCAACGCGCGGCGTTGTGCGTCAATGAGTTCGCTGACGGTGCGCTGGTGGTGCAGGTCGAGGGAGATGAGCGGCTCGTCACACAGCAGGAGTTTGGGGTGGGAGGCGATGGACTGTCCAACCCGGACACGCTGCTGTTCGCCGCCGGACAGTTTCGACACCGAAACGTTTCCATAGTCGCTGGCGCCAACCGCCTCCAGGACGTCGTCGACTCGGCGGCGCACCGCCCGACTGTGGAACGGCAGCCCCCACCTCTGACCGTCGACACCAAGCGCGATCAGGTCGCGGGCACGCAACGGGGTGCCGTCCTCCATCAGTTTCTGCTGCGGAATGTAGCCGATCTCGCGGCTTCCCTGGCGGATCGGGGACCCGAGAAGTTCAACGGATCCCGAACTGAGTCGCTGTTGGCCCAAAATCGTCTTCAGCAGGCTGGTCTTTCCGGAACCGTTCGGCCCAAGAACGGCAAGGAATTCTCCCGGCTGCACCGCCAGGTTGAGGTTGTGCCAGAGCTGTCGCTTGCCAAACGCCAGAGTGGCAGCGCGAAGGGTGAGGACGGGTTCGCTCATCCGAGTGCCTGCGCAAGTGCGGAGATGTTGGACGCCATCCAGCTCGGATAGTCCAGGTCGGTGGGAATGGTCTCCGTGAACGCGACGACGGGGATGCCGTTCT
>JBDSZO010000217.1:0-3279 GCA_039925105.1 Terrimesophilobacter sp.
CCCTCGCCGGATTCCACGCCCTCAACCACTCCATGTTCACACTCGCGAAGGGGTACAAGGAGCGGCAGATGAGCGCCTACGTCGAGCTGCAGGAGGCCGAATTCGCCTCTGAAGCAGACGGCTACACTGCAACGCGCCACCAGCGCGAAGTCGGCACCGGATACTTCGACCGGGTCGCCACCGCGCTGAACCCCGGCAGTAAAACCCTCGCACTCGCCGGATCCACCGAAACCGCACAGTTTTAGACCGTCTCGTTTCACACCACACAGATTCGCTTCAAGGAGCAACCGAAATGACTGCCACCAGCATCGCCAGCACGACCATCAACGCCAATACCACCATCAACACCGAGGGCCCGTTGCGGAACCGCTACACCGAGATTCTCACGGCCGAGGCACTGCAGTTCCTCACCGAACTGCACGACCGGTTCGCCGGTCCGCGCCACGACGTCCTCGCCGCCCGAATGAAGGTACGTTACAACCTTGGTAACGGCCGCAACCTAAGGTTCCTGTCTGAGACGGAGGGCATCCGCTCCGACCCACAGTGGCGTGTCGCCGGTGCCGGCCCAGGGCTTGAGGACCGCCGGGTGGAGATTACCGGCCCGACCGACCGCAAAATGGCCATCAACGCACTGAACTCCGGCGCGAACGTCTGGCTTTCCGATCAGGAGGATGCCACAAGCCCCACCTGGGAGAACATCATCGGCGGGCAGTTGACCCTGTTCGATGCGGTGCGCGGTCAGCTCGACTACACCGGGGACGACGGCCGGAAGTACACGGTCGGCGCCACGACCCCGACGATCGTGATGCGGCCACGCGGCTGGCACTTGGTCGAAAAGCACCTCAGTCACACCGACCGCGCTGGTCGGCGGATGCCGGCATCCGGCTCGCTGGTCGACTTCGGTCTGCACTTCTTTCACAATACCGCTGCCCTGATCGCACAGGGGCGCGGGCCCTACTTCTACCTGCCGAAACTGGAGAGCCATTTCGAGGCCCGCCTGTGGAACGAGGTGTTCAGTTTCGCTGAGGAACACCTGGGCATCCCGCACGGCACCATTCGTGCAACGGTGCTGATTGAAACGATCCCCGCCGCGTTCGAAATGGAGGAGATCCTCTACGAACTGCGCGACCACTGCGCTGGGCTGAACGCTGGCCGCTGGGATTACATCTTCAGCATCATTAAGAACTTCCGTGGTCGTGGACGCAGTTTCGTGATGCCGGACCGCAACCAGATCACCATGACGGTACCGTTCATGCGCGCGTATACAGAACTGCTCGTGAAGACCTGTCACCGTCGTGGCGCGCACGCCATCGGCGGGATGAGCGCGTTCATTCCGAACCGGAGAGACCCGGAGGTGACCGCGATGGCGCTCGAGAAGGTCGGCGCGGACAAGCGCAGGGAGGCCGCGGACGGGTTCGACGGCACCTGGGTGGCGCACCCGGACCTCATCGACACGGCACGCTCAGAATTCGACGCGGTTTTGGGAGATCGACCAAACCAGCTTGATAGGTTGCGCGAGGACGTCGAAGTGAGCGCCGACCAGCTCCTCGACATCCGCTCCGCGAACGGGCTCGTGACCGATGAGGGCGTGCGGGGCAACGTGTCCATTGCGCTGCGCTACATCGAGTCGTGGTTGCGTGGGATTGGAGCGGTTGCGATCGACAACCTCATGGAGGATGCCGCGACGGCGGAAATCAGCCGCTCGCAGGTGTGGCAGTGGATCCATCAGGATGTGGTGACCGTTGAGGGCAACCAGGTCACGGCGAAATGGGTGGGCGGCATTGTCAGAGAGGTGCTCGCAACCCTGCCGAGGTCAACTCAGGACCGTTTCGACGATGCGGCAGAGGTCTTCCGCGATGTCGCCCTGAGTGAGGACTACCCGACGTTTCTCACGGTGGGTGCATACTCGCGGTTCCTTGTGGAACAGCCAGAGCGTTTGGCAGCCTGAGCGTTTGGCAGCCTGAGCTTTCGGGACAGTGCCGGATGGGCGCCGGAATTTGGATTGGCGGTGATGGCGGGTAGTCTGCCCACGTGAATCTGCTTTGGCGCACCATCTGGCATTTCCTGTTCGCGCGCACTACCCCCAGCGTTGGTCCGTTCGGGGTTGTGTCGAGTTCGTTTCGCGTTCTACCCTCCGACCTTGATCTGTATGGCCACATGAATAATGGGCGGTATCTGTCGATTTCGGATGTTGCACGCTTCGACCTCATCAAACGTCGCGGCGTGTGGCCGGAAATGCGTCGCCGAGGCTGGTATCCGGTAATCGCAAGTTCTACGATCAGCTACCGCAAGTCGCTCAATGCGTGGCAGAAGTACCAAATCGAGTCGCGTTTTCTTGGGCACGACGCGCGAAACGTTTTTATTGAGCAGCGCTGGGTCGTTGACGGTGAGATCTATGCGCGCCTCGTCATTCGGAGCCGTTTTCTGGCCCGCGGCGGCGGTCACGCACCCATGGATCAGCTGGCGGAGCTGTGGGGAGTCGAGCCTGGCTCGTTCGAGCTTCCCGAATGGCTAACAGGTTGGACGAAGGATGGCGCGTTGCCGTCGGCGAAAGGCGTGGCGCCAAACGAGTGGGACTAGCCGACGGCGTCCAGCTCGCTGTCCTCTGACCGGCATGCTGGTGGATCAATCGCCTCGAGCACACGTTCGGATACCGTACCGAGCGCTGAGAGTTCCTCCGCGCTGAGAACGTCGAAGAATAGCCGTCGAATTGTTGCACCGTGGTCGCGCATGGCGCCAAGGACGGCCCGGCGTCCTTCGCTGGTCGGGCTAACCCAGGTGCCGCGCAGGTCGTCGGGGCAATCGCTGCGTTCGACCAGGCCGCGGGACTCCATCCTGGTCACCTGATGCGAGATGCGGCTCTTCTCCCACCCGGTTCGTTCGGCGAGCTCTCGGCTGCGCAGTCTTCGGTGTGGTGCCTCAAAGAGGGTGAGCAGGATCTCGTAGTCCGGTCCCGAGATCCCGGCATCCCGCTGGAGTTGGTCTTCGAGGGCGCGGTCCAACTGCCGTCGCATGGCATAAAACTTTCGCCAGACGGCCCACTCTGTGGCATTCAACTCGGACATCACAGTCAGTCTAGTCAAAAGTTGACACATCAACCAATAAGAGTTATGGTGATGTGTCACCAAAATTCGGTGACGCGTAATATAAAGAGAAAGAGCGTCATGTCAGACATCAGAATCGGGATCATCGTCGGAAGCACACGGCCGGGGCGTGTCGGTATCCAGGTGGGCAACTGGGTGAAAGACAATGCTCTCGCTGACGGCGTGGAGTTCGAGT
>JBDSZO010000218.1:0-18297 GCA_039925105.1 Terrimesophilobacter sp.
TCACAATAATCGCCGTCATTGCAGCACCCGCGCTCGTGCAGTTGTATTCGGTGTCCGCCGAAACCGGCCGGGGTTTCACACCGGAAGCGTTCGCCCTTGCCACCACCTTCGCCTACCTTTGCCTGCCCCAGATCTTTTTTTACGCGTTGTACAGCCTTCTCAGCGAAACATTGAACGCACGCAACATTTTCGGGCCGTTTGCCTGGGCGCCGGTGATCAACAACGTGGTATCGATTGCTGGGCTGATCGTTTTCCTGGTGCTGTTCGGCGGGGCGCAACAAAACCGCGACGTGTCCGCGTTCACGCCGGACAAGATTCTGCTGCTTGCCGGAACCGTCACTCTCGGTGTCGTAGCCCAGGCGCTGATCGTGATGGTGTTCTGGAAGCGGGCCGGGCTCCGATACCGCCCAGACTTCCATTGGCGCGGAGTCGGCCTCTCCACCACCGGGAAAGCCGCGGGCTGGCTGTTCGGGATGATCATCGTCACCCAGCTCGCCGGGATCGTGCAGAGCAAAGTTGCCACCCTGGCCTCTGGCAGTGCGGCCTCCGTGTCCACCCTGCAGGCGTCCTGGCTGATTTTCATGCTGCCGCACTCGGTCGTCGCGGTCTCCATTGCGACCGCTTACTTCACCAGGATGAGCGGCCACGCTGCCCGCAACGACCTTGTTTCCGTGCGCAACGATTTGTCCGCGGCACTGCGCAATATCGGCCTGTTGGTCGTGTTCGCCGCTGTCGCACTCGCGGTCGTCGCGTATCCGTTCGCGCGCTTCTTCGAAAGTCGCTTCGATAACGTCCTCTCGATGGGCAACGTCGTTTTGGCGTTCCTTCCTGGGCTGGTGCTGTTCAGCGCCCTTTTCGTGGTGCAACGCGCATTCTTTGCTCTCGGCGACACTCGAACCCCGTTCTACCTGCAAACCCTGCAGTCGGTGATCTTCGCCGCGGGATGTCTGGCCTGCATCGCCCTGCCAACCGACTGGATCGCAGTGGGTATCGCTGTTGCTACCACACTTGCCGGCAGCACCCAGGCCGTTGTGGCGATCATCCTGGTGCGACGGCGACTCGGCGGTGTCGGCGGCACGCGCGTGATCCTGCGCCACCTGCAATACTTGGGTCTTTCGCTGATCGCCGCTGTGGCCGGATTTGCGCTGGTTGTACTACTGGGTGGTCTCTCTGCCGAAGGTTTCGCGCAGGCCGGCCCAGCCCAGGCATTCGCTTCGATCGTGCTCGTCGGGCTCACCATGGGGGCCATCTACGCAGCACTTCTCGTCGTGTTCCGAAATCCGGAACTCGCATCGGTGACAAAGACCATCAGTAACCGGTTGCGTAACAGGGGCACGGAGCTCTAAACGAGGGCACGGAATAGTCGCCGAATAGGATGTGTTGTAGCCGGTAGACAACCACGAGGAGAGCAATACTGTGCGCCAAGTCATCATCGTCGGATCCGGCCCTGCGGGCTACACCGCAGCAATCTACGCCGCCCGCGCGAACCTGTCGCCGCTCATGATTGCGAGCTCCGTTGAGGCCGGTGGTGAGCTTATGAAGACCACTGATGTTGAAAACTACCCGGGGTTTCCTGATGGCATCCAGGGGCCAGAGCTGATGGACCTGTTCCAGTCCCAGGCGGAACGATTCGGAACAGAGATCATCCTCGACGACGTCACGAAGCTTGAGCTCGACGGCGATGTCAAGAAGGTGACCCTCGGGTCCGGCAAGGTGGAAGAAGCACTCGCGGTCATCTACGCGACCGGCTCCGCTTACCGCAAACTCGGGGTTGACGGCGAAGAACGGTTGAGCGGGCACGGAGTTTCCTGGTGCGCCACCTGCGACGGATTCTTCTTCCGCGAAAAGACCATCGCTGTCGTCGGAGGTGGCGACTCGGCAATGGAGGAAGCAAACTTTCTCACCAAATTCGCCAGCAAGGTGTACCTCATTCACCGCAGTGAAAACCTGCGGGCCTCGGAAATCATGCAGGAGCGTGCGCGCGTGAACCCGAAGATCGAGTTCCTGCTGAACAAGACAGTTGACACCATTCACGGCGACGAGATGCTCAACGCCATCACCTTGCGGGACACCGTTGACGACTCCATGAGCGAACTTACCCTCGACGGACTGTTCATTGCCGTGGGCAGCGACCCGCGGGTGCACCTCGTTCACGGCCAGCTTGACCTTACGGAACACGGCACCATCAAGGTCGAGGGTCGAACCTCCCGCACCAACCTTGCCGGGGTCTTTGCTGCCGGCGATGTGCTCGACCCCACCTACCGTCAGGCCGTCACCGCGGCCGGCTCCGGAACTGTTGCAGCGCTGGATGCCGAACACTACTTGGCGTCACTGCCGCGGCACCTGGTGGCCAGTGCAGACGGCCCAACGAGCCAGAACCCGTCCGCCCCAGAACAGTCGAAAGAAGAACTCGACACGGTCCCGGCCTGAGCGCCGAAGCTCCGCGCGAACTCAACCCACCAAACAGAATTTGCCACGCAGAAATCATTAAGAGAAGGAAGTCATGTCCAAAGCAACAGACGTCACCGATGCAACATTCGAAGCCGAAGTCCTCAACTCCGCCACACCAGTCCTGGTCGATTTCTGGGCAGAATGGTGCGGCCCGTGCCGTGCCGTCTCACCCATCCTCGACCAAATTGCTGAAGAACACGGTGACAAGATCCGCCTGGTGAAGGTGGACGTTGACGCGAACCCGCAGACCGCAATGAAATACCAGATCACTTCCATCCCCGCGATGAAGGTGTACAAGGGTGGCGAAGTTGTGAAGAGCATCATTGGCGCGATGCCGAAGCCAGCCCTTGAGGCGCAGCTCGCCGACTTCCTGTAGCTCGCTCGGTCGCGGTGGTGTGCGAATCCTGAACCTCCGCCCAAAAATGCCCGCCGAACCCCGAGGCTCAGGATTCGCACACCACCGCTAAGCACTTCCGTCGACGGCGGGCCGAGCGATCAGTGAGTGATGTCAACGCGCCATAAGCTTGTCTGGTGGAGACGGCGAACGCGGGGAACAACCTCGACCCCTGGTACGGGCATTACGCTGCCCGGACAGCGGGACTGAGCGCCTCTGAGGTTCGCGCCCTGTTTGCCGTCGCGTCACGCCCGGAAGTGGTGTCACTCGCTGGCGGAATGCCTTATGTGAGCGCACTGCCCACCGAACTTGTCACCTCGGCGATTGACCGCGTTATGCGCGAACGCGGAGATATGGCCTTGCAATATGGGTCCGGCCAGGGCTCCCCCACACTGCGGGAGCAAATCCTCGACGTGATGGCGCTGGAGGGCATCTCTGCCCACGCTGACGATGTCGTGGTCACCACTGGATCACAACACGCGCTCGAGCTGATCTCCAAGCTGTTTCTCGACCCTGGGGATGTTGTGCTGGCAGAAGGTCCAAGCTATGTGACGGCTCTGGTGGTGTTTCGCTCGTTTCAGGCCGAAGTGAGCCACGTGCCGATGGACGACCACGGCCTCATCCCGGAAGCCCTTCGGGAACGCATTGCGGCCATGAAGGCGGCTGGCAAGCGGATAAAGTTCCTCTACACGATTCCCACCTTCAACAATCCAGCCGGTGTGACCCTGAGCGCTGAACGGCGTCTCGAGATACTCGAGATTGCCCGAGAAAACAACATTCTGGTGCTCGAAGACAACCCATACGGGTTGTTGTATTTCGATAATCCGCCGCCGGAGGCCCTTCGCTCGCTGGAGAGTGATGGTGTGGTCTATCTCGGAACATTCTCTAAAACGCTCGCACCGGGACTTCGTGTCGGCTGGGCTGTTGCCCCGCACGCGATCAGGGAGAAACTCATCCTTGCCAATGAGGCGGCAGTTCTCTCGCCGAGTTCCTTCACCCAGTTGGTGGTGTCCGAATACCTTTCTACCGCGGACTGGCAGGCACAGATCGGGATCTTCCGTGGTGTGTACCGCGAGAGGCGTGACGCGCTCCTGAGCGCCCTCAGCGAACACCTGCCAAACCTGCACTGGACAGTACCAAACGGAGGCTTCTACGTCTGGCTGACGCTGCCGAGCCAGGTTGATGCGAAGTCGATGCTCCCGCGCGCCGTCAAACAACTCGTCGCATACACCCCGGGAACCGCTTTCTACGCTGATGGGAACGGTCGCAACAACATTCGCCTCTCGTTCTGTTATCCGACACCGGATTTCATTCGCGAAGGGGTGCGACGATTGGCGACGGTTATCGGGGGCGAGATCGAACTGCTTGACACCTTTTCCCAGACTGCCCCGCTGTCAGTTGTTCAGTCCGATCAGAAATACTCCAGCCCGCCACCGAACCTCGGATAGGACGACATCGCCATGACTGAACTCCGAAATGTTCTTGTTCTTGCCGGCGGGATCTCCCATGAGCGGGATGTCTCTCTTCGTTCCGGTCGCAGGGTTGCGGACGCGCTTGCCGAGGCGGGCCTCACCGTGGAGCTGCGCGATTCTGACGCGAAACTCCTGGATCAGCTCACTGATGTTCGTCCGGATGTCGTCTGGCCGGTCCTCCATGGCGCAGCAGGTGAGGATGGTTCACTTTATGCAATGCTGGACCTGCTCGAACTCGCCTACGTCGGCTCGACCCCCAGTGCCGCCCGGCTCGCCTGGGACAAGCCGACCGCAAAGACGATTGTCGAACGTGCCGGAGTGGACACGCCTGAATCAATCACCCTTCCTCGAGACGCGTTTCGTGATTTGGGGGCCGCCAATGTGCTCACCCGCGTTTCCGACTCGCTCGGAGTCCCGCTCGTGGTGAAACCCGCGCAAGGAGGATCCGCACAGGGCGTCACGGTGGTGGACGACATTGACGTGCTGCCCCGGGCCATGGTGGACGCGTACTCGTACTGCGAGGTCGCCCTCATCGAGCAGTACGTCAGTGGAATCGAGATTGCTGTCGGGGTGATCGACACGGGCCATGGCCCGGCCGCGCTGCCCGCTGTCGAGATCGAACCGCGCTCCGGCCGGTACGGTTTTGAGGCGCGCTACAACGCCGGTGAGACACGGTTCTACGCTCCGGCACGCCTCGATGCCGCCGCGACATCGCGTGCCGCGGCTGCGGCAGTGACCGTCCACCGCACGCTGGGACTCGGCGTGCTCTCGCGTGTCGACTTCATTGTCGACTCAGACGGCGCGCCCTGGTTCCTGGAATGCAACGTCGTGCCGGGTCTCACAGAAACGTCGCTGGTTCCTCAAGCGATCGAAGCTGCGGGTTATGATCTCTCCGAGCTCTACCGCTCCCTCGTGGAGTCTGCACGTGGATCCGCGTCCTAGCCAGACCAACCGGAGCGAAATCCAGCCTGGTCTGTGCTCCGTGCCCTCGTGGTGGCCGGCCTACTGATAGCCGGGTTCGCCCAGTTCGCCAAGAATTCGATTGAGGTCGGCGACCGTTGCAAAATCGATTACGACAGTGCCCTTGCTTGAGCCGAGCGAAATCTTGACTCGCGTGTTAAGCCGGTCCCCCAGTCGCTCTGCGATTTCGTTGAGCTGTCCCTGACGTTTACCGGCGGTCGGCTTTGACGCCCTGGAAGACTTCGCGGAACTTACACCGGCCGCCGCCTCCGCTCCACGAACAGATAAATCCTCATTGATTATCTTTTCGGCGAGCCTCACCATTGCGGCGTCGTCCCCGACCGAAAGCACCGCGCGCGCGTGGCCGGCACTAAGAACGCCAGCAGCAACCTTCCGTTGGATTGAAGCCGGAAGTCGCAGCAACCGGATCGTGTTGGTGATTTGCGGGCGCGAGCGGCCAATCCGACCGGCGAGTTCGTCTTGTGTGATGCCAAAGTCTGCAAGGAGTTGCTGGTAGGCAGAAGCCTCTTCCAACGGGTTCAGGTCTGCGCGGTGGAGGTTCTCCAACAGGGCATCCCGGAGCATCGCCTCGTCAGCGGTGTTCTTAATGACCGCAGGAATGGTCGCCAGTCCCAGCTCGATGCTGGCGCGAAGCCTGCGCTCCCCCATGATGAGCTCGTACCGCGGTTCGCCGGGAGCAGCGTCGATCGGCCGGACGACGATCGGCTGAAGTATTCCGACCTCGCGGACCGACGCGACCAATTCCGCAAGCTTGCCCTCATCGAACTCGGTTCGGGGTTGAGCCGCGTTCGGAATGATATCTTCCGGCGCAATGTCCGCCAACCGCGCACCGGGAACGGTCAGAAGTTCCTCGCGTGCCGTAGTGGGGAAAAATACGTCAACAGGACGCTGGGGACTGCCTTCATCGGTGGGAATGAGTGCGCCGATTCCACGCCCCAATCCAGTTCTTTTTGCCGCGGCCATTAGCGTGGTGCTCCTCTGTGTGCGATTTCCGCGGCCGCTTCCAGATAGGAAAGCGAGCCGGATGAGTTGGTGTCGTAGCTAATTACGCTCTGGCCGTAGCTGGGCGCTTCCGAGATCCTCACCGATCGTGGGATCAGGGTGGTCAACACCTGCTCGGGAAAGTGTTCGCGCACATCCGCCACCACCTGGTTGGCAAGGTTCGTTCTACCGTCGTACATGGTCATCAGGATGGTCGACATGGTGAGGTTCGGATTGAGGTGGCGCTCAATCAGTTCGATATTCGACAACAGCTGGCTCAACCCCTCCAGGGCGTAATACTCGCACTGAATCGGGATCAGCACCTCGCTCGCAGCAACGAACGCGTTGATGGTCAGCAGACCAAGGGAGGGAGGGCAGTCGATGAAAACGTAATGGAACGGGTGCTCGCTGTCTTCCAGAAACTTCTCCAGCGCGGTTCTCAACCGTTGTTCGCGAGCCACCATCGAAACGAGTTCGATTTCGGCGCCGGCAAGGTGAATTGTGGCGGGAATGCAGTACAGAGTGTCAAATTCAGGACTTTTCTGGACAACTAACGCCATAGGTTCGTCGTTGATAACCACGTCATAGACACTGACCGTCTCGGCTCGATGATCGACACCGACGGCCGTGGAGGCATTACCCTGTGGATCGAGATCAACAACCAAAACCCGGGCGCCGGTCTTTGCCAAAGCCGCCGCGAGGTTTACCGTCGTCGTAGTTTTACCGACCCCGCCCTTCTGGTTCGCAACGGTGAAGACTCGCGTCGCTGAGGGGAGAGGAAGCTCTAGCTGTGCCAGAACCCGTCTCCGACGAGTCAGGTCAGCAATTTCTCGAGCAAGCGGGGTCGAATTGTCGTCCGCATCATCCGACTCCTTGACGGATGGGTCGGGCTCATGTTTCACGTGAAACTTTCCTGTCGTGGGGGAGGACAACGAAACCACTCACCGAACCACCCGAGGGCGTCAGATTGCAGAACGATCAATCCACTGTAGCCCGAAACAAGCGGGTCGTTTCCGTACCCTGTCCGCTACCCAGAATCACAACCTCAACATTGCTAAGCCGAGCCTTCCGGATGGCCTTGGCAGCAGCTTCCACTTCCTCCGCTACCCGTGCTCCCTTAAGGAAGAGCAGTTCACCGCCGCTTCGAACCAACGGGACAGAGACCGGGATCAATTTCGAGAGGGCGCTGACAGCGCGAGCGGTGAGCTGATCGAGCAAGGGCGCGGGATGAGCCTCTTCGGCCCGACACCGCAAAACGTCGACGTTTGTCAAGCCCAGAACGCTCACCATCTCGAAAAGCCAATCAACCCGTCTCTCCATCGGCTCAATCAGCAGAAACTCCACATCGGGACGAGTGATCGCAAGGACAAGCCCCGGAAGTCCTGCACCACTTCCCACATCGCCGACACGTCCAGGATGCAAGAGGGGAGCGACAAGCACCGAGTTGATCAAGTGGCGCGTCCACAACCGCTCGAGTTCGACCGGGCCGATCAAACCGCGCTCGACGCCGTGCGCAGTCAGCTCGGAAGCAAACTTACGCGCCGCGTCTATCTGGTCGCCAAATAATTCTGTGGCCAGGGCCGGCTCGGGTTCGACTTCTAGACTCATTCGGCTTCTCGTTTGTTCGGTCCGTTCGCCCTCAGTGTTTCACGTGAAACATCGGGGTCAGAATTGTTGGTTCACGTGATTTCACTCAACCACAAACGTTTGGGCTCAAACACAACCGGGTGCCGGGAAGGCGCCCGGCGATGGCGTCGCCGCATGAACCAGAAATGGCTCACGCCCTCAGCTCCTGCGCGCTACACTCCGGCGCGAGTGATCACCGTGTGGCGATCGCGACCTTCACCCTCGGACTCCGAGCGCAATCCCTCCCCAGCGACCAGATCGTGAACCAACTTCCGCTCGTACGACGACATTGGCGGCAGATCAACCGAGGCCGCCCCGTCGGCAATGCGTTCCGCCGCCCGGCGAACGAGCTTGGCCAGCTCGTCCTCGCGAGCTTCGCGGGAGCCACCAACGTCCAGGATCAGTCGAGAAAACGCACCAGTCTTGGTTTGGACAGCAATGCGAGTAAGTTCCTGAAGGGCCGTCACCGTGTCAGGCTTCGATAGCAACCGAAGATTGCTGTCAGTACTCGAATTCACCGAAACGTACGCGCGGCCGTCCCGCGCCTCGATATCGATGTCGCCATCAAGATCTGTGATGTCCAAAAGCTCTTCAATGTAGTCGGCAGCAATGTCGCCCTCTTCTTCAAGCTGCGCAATGGAGCGCACCCGGTCGGAGTCACCCGACGTCATTGACGCTTCGGTTGAGGGTTTATCTGACCTCGCCGGACCGACACTCTCCTGCGAATCCGAGGTCGGCGCCTCCATGACCGTTGCCCCGGACCCCATCGACTCTGCACTAGTCGGCACTGAACCCGCTGGCACTGTGGTCGGCACACCTTCTGATAGTTCGGACACCTGCTACCTCTTCTTCTTCTTCTTGCGGTTCTTGGGGTTGACGGGTTGAGACCGCTGAGTCGTTTTAGGTTCCTCTGGCTCATTCGAATCTTCTGACTTCTCAGCGTTTTCGTCTTCGATGATGGTGATACCCCGCCTCTGACGCTTCTTCGCCATCCGCGCTTCGCGTTCCAGCGCAGCTTCACTGCCAGGGGTCGGCATGTTGCGGATGACGATGAACTGCTGGCCCATGGTCCACAGGTTCGATACGAGCCAGTAGAACATGACACCGAGCGGGAAAGTGAACCCGGAGAACAGGAAGACGAACGGCAGAACATACAAGAGCATTTTTTGCTGCTTGTACATCGGGCTCGCTTTGGTTTCCGGCGACTGGTTCTTCGACATGATCTGCAGTTGAGTGATGAACTGTGACGACGTCATCAGAACAACCATGATCGAAGCAATAACGATGACAGTGACGTTTCCGTCTGCGGTACTGATCGCGAGCTTCAGCGGAGCACCAAGGAACACCGACTCCCCGAACGACTTCGAAAGCCCGGTGGTGAGAAGGCCGACACCAACGCCCTCGTGTTGGGCGTTCTGCAGCACAGAGAACAAGCCGAAGAAGATTGGCATCTGCAGCAGAAGCGGCAGGCACGAACTCAGCGGGTTTGTTCCGGTCTTCTTGTACATGGCCATGGTCTCGCGGGACATCGCTTCACGCGAGAACTGGTCCTTCTTGCCTTTGTACTTATCTTGAATTTTTTTCAACTGTGGCGCAACTTCAAGCATGCGACGCTGGCTCTTGATCTGGCGCACGAAGATCGGGATGAGTGCGGCCCGCACCACCAACACCAGTCCGACAATGGAGAGCACCCAGGTGATGCCGTCGGCACCCGGCATGCCGAGAGACTCAAAGACAAAATGAAAGAAAACGAGAATTGCTTCAATAACCCATTTGATGGGCCACAAAACGGTACCGATGATGTCCATCGAGGGGATCAGGCCTTTCCATTTATTGGTGTGACAAAGCCGAACCGCGTCACGCCGTAGTTGTGCTTGACATTTTCCGGCACGTCATCAACGCCGCCGGCAGCCCAGGGATGACAGCGGGCAATGCGAAACACGCCAAGCCAAACGCCCTTGAGCACACCGTGCTTCTGAATGGCATGGAGGGCGTAGTGAGAGCAGGAGGGGTAGTAGCGGCAGACGTCCCCATACAGGGGCGAGATTACCGCGCGGTAGCTGCGCAGGATGAGTACACAAATGTTTCGCGGCAACAAGAGCAGAAAACCAAAGATCACATTCATCTGCTCACCCCTTCGTTCATCGCTGTTCCACCCAGGACACTGGAAATCTCGGTTCGCAGCGTCGACCAGCCTGCTTCGGCTGATGTCGGAAGCGCCCGCACAACCACATCCGCTCCGGTGAAACCACCATCAAGAAGTTCCCAGGCGATCGCCTTCATTCTGCGGCGTACCAGGTTGCGCTTCACAGCGTTGCCCACCTTCTTGGTGACGATGAACCCGAACCGGGCTGGGTCACCAGTTTGTCGGCCGAGCAAGCTCACCACAGAGTGCGGCAGAGCGTTTCTGCGACCCTTGCGGAGAACCGCACGATAATCATCCGCGGTGATCAATCGGTTCGCTCGTGCCAGCACGCGACTCTAGGCGGAAAGTTCGGTACGGCCCTTACGGCGCCGGGCGCTCAAAATCCCACGGCCTGCACGGGTGCGCATCCGCAACCGGAAACCGTGCACCTTGGCGCGACGGCGGTTATTAGGCTGAAATGTTCTCTTACTCATTACTGTTCTCCACGCTGTTCTAAGTCAAGCGGTCATAAGTCTTGCGGCTACAAGTTGCGGTGTCGTGAGTTCCACTGTTGTGATCTCCCTGGGACGGCACGCAACAAAGAACACTGAAACCCTCGGAATAGGGTAGCCGATACGGCAGAAGTCAACTGATTAAAGCTACGGGCTTTATGCGCTGCGGTCAAACTTTGGCGCAAATGTACAGTCAACTATCCCCAACAAGACTTCGGGGGTTGACCACGCCGAGTACGAACAAACTAAGGTGGTGTCACTACACAATCGGTGGATAACCCTGTGAGTAACTGATCAACCTGGCAAGGGGAGCAATGGACGAGGGAGCCGATTCCACGACAAAACTTTGGCACCTGGTATTGGAAGCTCTCCGAAACGACGAGCGTATTACGCCCCAGTTGGAGGGATTCCTCTCTCTCGTTGTACCAAAAGGTGTGATGGCCGGAACGCTCTACCTCGAGGTACCAAACGACCTGACCAGGGGAATGCTTGAACAGCGCATCCGTCTGCCCCTCCTCAACGCGATCTCCGCGCTGAGCGAAGACGAAGCGGTCAGCAATTTCGCAATAGTTGTTAATCCCGAAATCTCACAGAACTACCTTGAGCAAAATACTGACAGCACGGATACCACCCATTCCGAGCCGACGCACCACGCAGACCAGTCCTATATCGAACCGACATACATCGACCAGCAGGCGAGCCAGATCTCTGCCGAAGGCGGGCGCCGCTCCGACTCACGTCTTAACCCGAAGTACAGCTTTGACAACTTTGTTATCGGCGGCTCAAATCGATTCGCCCACGCGGCAGCTGTTGCAGTGGCGGAGGCCCCGGCAAAGGCATACAACCCCCTGTTCATCTATGGCGGCTCCGGGCTGGGCAAAACCCACTTGCTTCACGCCATCGGTCACTATGCCCAGAGCCTGTACCCCGGCATCCGGGTCCGCTACGTCAGCTCTGAGGAGTTCACCAACGACTTCATTAACTCGATTGCCAATAACAGAGCCTCGGTTTTTCAGTCGCGCTATCGCGAGATTGATGTCCTTCTCATTGACGACATCCAGTTTCTGCAGGGCAAGGATTCAACACAGGAAGCGTTCTTTCACACCTTCAACACGCTCCACGACCACAACAAGCAGGTCGTCATCACCAGCGATCTCCCGCCGAAGCATCTCACCGGATTTGAAGACCGGATGCGCTCCCGCTTCGAATGGGGTCTCATCACCGATGTTCAAGCCCCGGACCTTGAGACCCGCATTGCCATCCTCCGCAAGAAGGCACAGAGTGAGCGGCTTCAGGTTCCCGACGACATCCTGGAATATATGGCCTCCAAGGTCTCTTCCAACATTCGCGAACTTGAAGGAACGCTCATCCGGGTAACCGCGTTCTCCAGTTTGAATCGCACTCCTGTCGATCTCGCCCTCGTTCAAACAGTGCTTAAAGACCTCATCACACTCGATGAGGACAATGTCGTTGCGCCGGTGGACATCATTAATCACACCGCCGACTACTTCAAGTTGACCGTTGACGACCTTTACGGTTCATCAAGATCCCAGGCTGTCGCGACCGCCCGACAGATCGCCATGTATCTCTGTCGTGAACTGACGAGCCTTTCCCTGCCAAAGATCGGGCAACTCTTTGGCAACCGAGATCACACCACGGTGATGTACGCCAACAAGAAGATCAGCGAGTTGATGAAAGAGCGCCGATCCATCTACAACCAGGTAACAGAGCTCACGAGCAGGATTAAACAGAACCATCGCTACAGCAAGGCCTGACACTCTGCCGCGACGCTGTGGATAGACCTGTGGATAACCCTGCATAATGTTGTTGAATAATTCCACTGGCTTGTGAGTCAGTCAATGAGTCACGGTGCAAGCCCTGCATTGATCAACCACGGGGTGCACAACTGCTCCACATCTCACACCGTTGTAGTTTCCCGCTGCCAGCAGGGCACTCACGAATAGTCCACACTTCGCACAGTGGTTATTGTGATTAGTTCTTTAAAGAATATGAATGGGGTTGAGGGATAACCTTTGCTGCTCGACCAGGCACACACCTACGCTCACACCGCGCACTGAAGCCCCAACTTCCAGCGCGTGTGCCAGTATTAAGGCTCGCACAGCATTCTTCGTCAACTGAGGTGACACATGAAGTTCCAAGTCAATCGAGACGTCTTCAGTGAGGCTGTGTCGTTCGCTGTGAAACTCTTGCCGCAGCGAACCACTCTTCCGATCCTCAGTGGCGTACTGATTGAGTCGACAGACTCCGGGCTCACCCTGTCGTCCTTTGATTACGAAGTGTCAACTCGAACCACCATCGCTGCTGAGGTTGAAGAAGGCGGACGCATTCTGGTGTCGGGGCGCCTTCTTGCCGACATCGCCAGCCGGTTGCCGAACGCTCCAGTGCAGTTCAACACCGAAGGAAACTCGATCACCGTGCGGTGTGGTTCAGCAAATTTCACTTTGCTCAGCATGCCGGTCGAGGAATATCCAACACTTCCCCAGATTTCGGCGGAGTCCGGTGTTCTACCAGCGGAAGACTTCTCTGCCGCAGTGGCACAGGTTGCGGTGGCTGCAAGCCGCGACGATGTGACGCCAGTAATCACGGGAGTCCAGCTGGAGGTCAGTGACAGCAGTTTGAGCCTGGTCGCGACAGATCGCTACCGGGTTGCCATTCGGCAAATCGACTGGGATTCCGGAAAGGCCAAGTCGGCGGACACGATAACAGCACTCGTCCCGGCCAGAACCCTTACCGAGATCGGTAAGACTTTTGGGCACAGTGGCACAATCTCCGTGGCGATCACCAATTCGGACGAGCGCGAACTCATCGCTTTCAGCGCTGGAAATAAGACCGTGACATCGCTTTTGATTAAAGGAAACTTCCCACCGGTTCGCCGGCTCTTCCCAGAGTCTGTGGATAACTATGCGGTGGTGAATACGGCTGATCTCATCGAGGCGGTGCGTCGTGTTTCCCTGGTGTTGGAACGTGAGGCTGCGCTGCGGTTCACCTTCACCATCGATGGCGTGACGCTTGAGGCGATTGGATCAGAGCAGGCTCAGGCATCAGAAACCATCGACGGTCATCTGAACGGCGAAGACACGGTTGTTTCGCTAAAGCCCCAGTTCCTGCTCGACGGTTTGGGTGCAGTGCACTCCGAGTTTGCGCGGATATCATTCACTAAGACAGACAATCCCAACAAACCTGGTCCGGTGCTCCTCACATCCCAGACGTCCAAGGATCAACCGGCTGCAGACGATTTCAAATATCTCCTGCAACCAAATCTTCTCTTGCGCTGATTCTGTGAGCGCTGACCAAAAAAAGGTAAGAGAGAAGGACCCATCATGCACATCGGTCTTGTTGGACTGGGAAGAATGGGCGCGAACATGCGAACGCGCCTCAGAGATCACAAAATCGATGTGACGGGGTATGACAGGAATCCTGACGTCACCGATGTCGCATCCCTGGCCGACATGGTCACAGCGTTGCCCACGCCGCGCATTGTGTGGGTGATGGTCCCGTCTGGCGAGATCACCAGTGCTGTTATTGCCGAGCTTGTTGGGTTGCTCGATGAGGGAGATCTGATTATCGACGGTGGTAACTCCCGTTTTTCGGAGGATGCCAAACATTCTGAGTTGGCGGCCACGAAGAAAATAGAGTTCATGGATGCTGGAGTTTCCGGGGGTGTCTGGGGCCTGGCGAACGGTTACGGCCTGATGGTTGGCGGCGAGAAAAGCCAGGTCAAACGCGCTATGCCGATCTTTGATGCGTTGCGACCGGAAGGTCCCCGCGAGGAAGGTTTCGTGCACGTTGGTCCGGCCGGCGCTGGCCACTACGCGAAAATGGTGCACAACGGGATCGAATATGGCGTTATGCAGGCGTTCGCGGAAGGATATGAGCTGCTCGACAAGAAAAAGGAGCTCATTAAGGACGTCACCGGAACTTTCAAAGCGTGGCAGCGTGGCACGGTGATCCGTTCCTGGCTTTTGGAGTTGTTGGTGCGTGCCTTGGAGCAGGATCCGGACTTCGAAGACATCGAGGGCTATGTCGATGACTCCGGTGAAGGACGCTGGACGTTGGAGGAAGCAATCGAGAACGCGGTGCCGATGCCAGCAATTTCGGCATCCATTTTCGCGCGGTTTGTTTCCCGGCAGGGCGATGAGTCGCCGGCGATGAAGGCGGTGGCCGCACTTCGCCATCAGTTTGGTGGGCACGCGGTCAAGCAGGCGGATTGATCCTGGACTTTCAGCGAAAATCCATTTCAGCGGCGGGCACATGATTGTCTCGCGGCTCAACCTCACCGACTTTCGCAACTATTCGTTCGCCGACACCGAACTTCGCGCGGGTTCGAACCTGTTTGTTGGCAGCAACGGCCAGGGGAAGACCAATCTGGTCGAGTCGCTGGTCTTTTTGAGCACTTTGGGTTCGCACCGGGTTTTCTCCGACCAGGCGATGATTCGACAGGGGGCAGACTCAGCGATCATCCGAGCTCAGTTGCGCCACGGGGAGCAGCAACTCCTCCTGGAGGTCCAACTCAACCGGGTTGGACCCAACCGGGCCAAGCTCAATCGAAGCCAAATCAAAGTTCGCGAGCTACCGCGTTTTGTTTCCACCGTCTTGTTTGCTCCGGAAGATTTGGCGTTGGTTCGTGGTGAGCCGGCCGGCCGGCGTCGTTTTCTCGACCAGCTCCTTGTTCTGCGATCGCCTCGATTCTCTGGTGTGATCTCCGACTACGAGCGGGTGTTGAAGCAGCGGAACTCTTTGCTCAAGTCGGCCAGGTCCGTTGGACTCCGCGGCAGAGGGAGCGGGGATTCCGGGGCAAAGAGTGACCGGCTGAGAACGCTCGACATCTGGGATGAGCGACTGGTCGCGCTGGGTTCTGAACTGACGCAGGCTCGGCTCACCTTGGTGGCAGACTTGCGGCCGGAAACGGCCGCGGCGTACCGTGCCGTTGCCGGCGCGGACCACCACCCGACACTGTCAAGTGAGGTCAGTTCGCTGGCGGATGATCCAACCGCTGGTCCGGCCGAGCCGGTTATCGAGCCGTTGGGGCTCGAGGAGATAGCCCAAAATTTTCGAAGTTCACTCGCCCGGCTTCGCCGGGAGGAACTCGACCGCGGGGTGACGCTCGTCGGCCCGCACCGCGACGATCTGGTGCTGGGGTTGAATGGAATGCCCGCGCGCGGGTACGCCAGCCACGGTGAATCGTGGTCGTTTGCGTTGTCGTTGAAACTCGCGTCGGCGGCTGTTTTGCGCAACGAATCGAACACCGGGGACCCAATTCTGATCCTCGACGACGTGTTTGCTGAGCTGGACGAGTCCAGGAGAGCACGGCTCGCGGACGCTGTTACCAGTTTTGAGCAGGTGCTCATCACCGCGGCAGTCCTTGCCGATGTCCCCGCGGAGCTTGCCGGTCACACCGTGCGGATCGAACGCGGGACAATTGTCGAGACGGGCGACCAACAGGACGAGGATGACGACGTCAGCCCTGTGGAGGAAAAGATCGATGGCTGAGGCAGACCCGCCCACCGGGGAGCATCGTGCGGTGTTCGAGAGATTCCGGCGAGTGTTTGGCGACGCCTCGGCTACGTCGCGGGACGCACGGAAGCGTTCGCATCGTGAGCCCGGGTCCAGTACCCCATTCGGACGGGGACGTGACCCTCACGGGATTGCCCAGGTGATGGACGCGCTCACTGCCGGACTTGGCTGGGATTCGTCTTTGGCCCGCGCGGATTTGTTGGCATCCTGGCAGGAAATTGTCGGTGTGGAAACGGCCGAACACTCCTCGCCGGTGGGGATCGAGGAGGGCGCGCTGACGGTCCGTTGCGACTCGACGGCATGGGCAACACAGTTGCGCATGATGCGCGCTGACATCATCACCCGGATTGGTGAGAGATACCCGGATGCCGGGATCCTGTCGATTCGCTTTGATGGGCCGGGTGTTCCCTCGTGGAAAAAGGGCCGCAGAACAATTCCAGGGCGTGGTCCGCGCGATACTTACGGTTGATTGGGCAAATTCATCCTGCGTTGCAAAACAAAGTCCCCAGATCGCCGATTTTGGGGCTTCGCGGCGGCGGATCTTGATACAATTGAGTGGTCATCGAGGCGGCTACTGCATCCAGGAGCGTAAGCGCGAAGACCCAATCCGGTAGGAGCGTAAATACCTTCATGTCAGCCAAGCCAAAGTCCTCAGAACCTGACAATAGTTACGGCGCCGACCAGATCCAGGTTCTCGAGGGACTTGAGGCTGTGCGCAAGCGGCCGGGCATGTATATCGGGTCCACCGGACCGCGCGGCCTTCACCATCTGGTGTACGAGGTTGTCGACAATGCTGTTGACGAGGCACTTGCTGGTCACTGTGACACCATTCTGGTCACCATGCTGGCCAATGGCGGCATTCGCGTGATCGATAATGGTCGCGGAATCCCGGTGGAGCTCAACAAGCAGGAGGGAAAGTCCAGCGTCGAGGTCGTGCTGACCATCCTGCACGCCGGCGGCAAGTTCGGTGGCGGCGGGTATGCCGTCTCGGGTGGTTTGCACGGCGTTGGGGTTTCGGTAGTGAACGCACTGTCGAGTCGGCTGGATGTCGAAGTGCACCGCAAGGGGCATGCCTGGCGTCAGGAATACCGTCATGGTGTACCGCAGGCGCCACTCAAGAGGGAAGAAGAAGTAACCGGGACCGGCACCACCGTCACGTTCTGGCCGAGCAGTGAGACCTTCGAGACTGTCCATTTCGATTTTGAGACCCTGCGCGCCCGCTTTCAGCAGGTCGCGTTTCTCAACAAGGGATTGTCGATCACTCTCACCGATGAGCGGGAACCGGCTGAGCACACCGAGACTGGTTTAGCCATCGCCATTCCTGTGCCGTCAGAGGAAGCGGGCGCCGGCGGCCCAATTGCGATCACGTACCTGTACGAGCAGGGCCTTGTCGACTATGTCACCTACCTGAACTCGGCGAAGAAGCATGAGCCGATTCACGATGAGATCATCTCGTTCGAGTCTGAGGACACCGAACGAAAGATCTCGATCGAGGTCGCGATGCAGTGGACCGCGTCCTATCAGGAGAGCGTTCACACCTACGCGAACACGATTAACACGCACGAGGGCGGCACCCACGAAGAGGGCTTTCGTGCAGCCCTGACCACGCTGGTCAACAAGTACGCCCGTGAAAAGAGCATCCTGAAGGAGAAGGAAGACAACCTCACCGGTGACGACATCCGCGAAGGCTTGACCGCTGTTATCTCGGTGAAGCTGGCCGAGCCGCAGTTTGAAGGCCAAACGAAGACGAAGCTTGGCAACACCGAGGCGAAGAGTTTCGTTCAGCGTGTCACCGGGGACCAGTTGAATGACTGGTTCGACCGGAACCCGGCGCAGGCCAAAGACATCATTCGCAAGTCGATCCAGGCAGCCGCTGCCCGGATGGCCGCACGCAAGGCGCGCGAGCAGACCAGGCGCAAAGGTCTGCTGGAGAACAACAGCATGCCCGGAAAGCTGCGCGACTGCTCAAGTAATGAGCCGGCAAAGTGCGAGATCTTCATTGTCGAGGGTGACTCGGCCGGCGGGTCGGCGGTGCAGGGTCGAAACCCGGAGTTCCAGGCGATTCTGCCCCTGCGCGGCAAGATCCTGAACGTCGAAAAGGCTCGACTTGACCGCGCGCTGGCCAACAACGAAGTGCAGTCGATGATCACCGCGTTCGGTGCCGGTCTTGGCGAGGACTTCAAGCCGGAGAAGGCCAGGTATCACAAGATTGTGCTGATG
>JBDSZO010000219.1:0-2726 GCA_039925105.1 Terrimesophilobacter sp.
GCGCAGGCAGTCGACCGTCGTGAGCCTCCGAAGCATAAGGCCAGCTGATGCTCGCCGCCGCCCGCCAGTCCGAAATCATCCAGCATGTTCGTCGACACGGGACTGCCAGAATTTCGGACCTGGCCTCCGCTCTTGGCGTTTCGGAGATGACAATCCGCCGGGATGTTGATTCTTTGGCGAGTGATGCTCTGCTGCAGAAAGTGCATGGCGGCGTCATGGTTGTGGGCAGATTGAGCACCGACGAGCCTGGGTTCGAAAAGAAGTCGATCCGCCAGGAAGCCGAGAAGGGTGCGATCGCCAGGGAGGCGGCAACGTTTATCGCCCCCGGTTCCGCAATCGGGTTGAGTGCGGGAACCACAACCTGGACTCTTGCCAAGACGATCGCGAAAGTTAACGGGCTCACCATCGTCACCAACTCCATTCACGTTGCAGAAGTTTTTTACCGGGAAGCGGCCTCCAACACGTCCGTCCGCAATGCGGTCATCCTCACCGGAGGGCAACGCACTCCCTCAGATGCCCTCGTTGGCCCGATTGCAATCAGCGCACTGGCGCAACTTCACCTCGATGTGCTGTTCCTTGGCGTGCACGGCATCGATGACCACGCGGGGTTCACGACACCGAACATTCTGGAAGCGGAAACCGATCAGGCGTTCGTCAGGTCGGCGAGGAGAGTGGTGGTTCTTGCAGACCACACCAAGTGGGGCACCGTCGGCATGAGCACGATTGCGCCGCTCAGTGAGGTGCAGGCGGTGATCTCCGACGACCTCCTTCCCGACGACGCGCAGTTGCGCTTGAGCGAGGCTGTGCCGGAGTTGCGGATTGCCAGGGTCAATCGGGAAAACTCGTGAATGGTGGCGAGAACCGAGTCGTCCACCTGCAGAGCCGGACAATCTCACTGTTGATCGACCTCGCCACCCCAACACCCACGGTCCGGCATTGGGGGCCAGCCCTTGGCGCTGACCTCCCAGACCTCTCCGCACTGACGCCTCCAGTCGCCCACTCCGCCTATGACACCCCGCGCTTCACCGAACTGGTGCCCCAAGCGTCGTCCGGATACTTAGGACGTCCGGCCCTTCTGGGGTCGCGGAATGGGCGCAACTTCTCGCCGGAGCTGCGTCTAAGCGGCGTTGAATCGAGCGGTGTCGAATCGAGCGGCGACGCGAGCACCATCCTTTTGGCTGATGAGCAGGCCGGACTGTCGCTTGCCGTTGAGTTGACCTTGAGCGCCGAGGGAATGCTGCGGGCAAGAAGCACTGTGACAAACACGGGCAGCACCGACTATGCATTGCAGGCATTGAACACGATCCTCCCGGTAGGATCCGAGGCGAGTGAACTGCTCGACCTGACGGGTCGTTGGTGCCGAGAGCGGCATCCGCAGCGGCAACACATCCGGGACGGCGCCTGGGTTCGCTCTGGCAGGCACGGTCGTACCGGCCACGACTCGTCATTGCTGTTCGCCGCAGGAACGGCGGGGTTCGCCAATCGTACCGGAGAGGTTTGGGGTCTCCACTTCGGTTTCAGCGGAGACCAGGAACTCTTCCTGGAACGCGGAGCGGAAGGCCCACCCAAAGTCGGCGCTGGGGAACTGTTCAGCCCGGGGGAAATGGTGCTCGCCCCCGGTGGCAGTTACACGACGCCCTGGGTTTACGCCGCATATTCCAGTTCAGGTATAGACGGGGTGAGCGCGGTCTTCCACGACTGGATGAGGGGGCGAGTGCAGCATCCGGTGAGGCCGCGCCCGGTCACCCTCAACACGTGGGAGGCCGTGTACTTCGACCACGATATCGACGGTTTGACGCAGCTCGCTCGAGCTGCCGGAGAGCTCGGCGTGGAGCGATTCGTGCTGGACGACGGCTGGTTCCGCGGGCGACGGGATGACTCGGCGGGCCTCGGCGACTGGTTCGTCGACGGGAACGTATGGCCGAACGGGCTCACTCCGCTGATCGATTCGGTGCATGAGCATGGCATGGAGTTTGGCCTGTGGGTTGAGCCAGAAATGGTTCAGGAGGACTCCGATCTTGTGCGTGCCCATCCCGACTGGGTGAGTCGGGCTGCAGAGGCTCGCACACCTCGACTGTGGCGTCGCCAGCAGGTGTTCGACCTGGTCAACCCGGAGGCGTGGGATTACATCTACTCCCGTCTCGACGCGCTTCTCGCCGAGAACGACATCGCCTACCTGAAGTGGGATCAGAATCGCGACCTGGTCGACATGGGACACGACTCCCTGCCCTCCACCCACGAGCAAACGCTCGCCGCCTATCGATTACTCGATGCATTGCGTGCAGCGCATCCCGGTGTCGAGATTGAGAGCTGCTCCTCCGGTGGTGCCCGCGTGGACCTCGGCATCCTCGAGCGCACTGACCGGGTGTGGGCGTCCGACACCAACGATGCCCTCGAGCGCCAGACCATCCAGCGGTGGACTTCGACCGTCGTACCACCTGAACTTATCGGCGCCCATGTCGGTCCACCAAGGGCACACACGACCGGGCGAGTTCACGACCTGTCGTTCCGGGCGATCACCGCCCTGTTCGGCCATTTCGGTATTGAGTGGGACATTCGCCGCCTCAGCGACGCCGAGGTCGCTGAGCTGGGTACGGCTATCGCCTTGTACAAGAAGCATCGCGCACTTCTCCACAACGGCAGAACCGTCAACGCCGATCTTGCGGATCCTGCCTACCGCCTGCACGGTGTTGTGTCGGCGGATGCGAAAAATGCGGTGTTCGCGT
>JBDSZO010000220.1:0-23171 GCA_039925105.1 Terrimesophilobacter sp.
TCGACCCGGAGACCAACGAGTGGAAAGAGGGCTTCGATTCCCAGCGTGAGAAGTGGGAGCTCGACTATGCAGCTGCCCAGGCGCGTTGGGAAGCCCACAAGGTGCAGGTTGCCGCAGCAGCCAACGAGCCGATCGGTGACGTTCCGGCTTCGTCAGGCTCGTCGTTCTCGGCTGACGAGTCCGGGGCGGGAACTCTCGCCGACGACGAGGCGCTTGCAGCTTTGCGCGAGAAGCTCTCCGGAAACAGCTAAGCAGGTGTGAAATGAAACGGTCGGTTCCCGGTTCTGGGGCCGGCCGTTTCGCGTTCTGCGGATAGCATGGGCGGGTGTACCTGATCGGACTCACCGGAGGAATCGCGTCGGGCAAAACGGTGGTGGCGCGGCGACTGGCGGAGCATGGTGCGGTGCACATTGACGCCGATGTTTTGGCTCGCGAAGTTGTGGAGCCCGGCAAGCCGGCGCTGGCCGCAATTGCAGAAGCATTCGGTAGCCGCGTCATCGGTGATGACGGCAGTCTCGACCGTTCGGCACTGGCCGACATTATTTTCGCGGATCCGGACGCCAGAAGCATGCTCAACGGGATCACCCACCCGGCGATCAAGGAACGGGCGCGCCAGCTGATGTCCGATGCCGAATCACGCGACCCGGAGGCGACGGTCGTGTACGACGTTCCGCTGCTCGTTGAAGCGGGAGTGTTCGACGACCATCCGTTCGATCTCGTCGTCGTCGTCAACGCCACCACCGCGACGAGAGCTGCACGGCTTGTCGAACTGCGGGGTCTCACCCGCGATGAGGCTGCCCACAGGCTGAATTCGCAGGTCAGTGATACCGAGCGGCTCGCTGTCGCGGATGTCGTCATCGACAGCAACGGCACACTGGAAAACACGCTGAGACAGGCGGATAGCCTGTGGAAGGTCATCAGGCGTTCCGCCTCAAGCAAACATGCCTAACGTTGTCGGAGGTTGTGCCTAGGCTGGAGGAATGCAACCCACGCGCGCGGTCAGACCGTTCGAGGTGGTCAGTGAATACTTTCCGAGCGGTGACCAGCCTGCCGCAATCGCGGAGCTTACGGCCCGCATTAACGCCGGCGAGACCGATGTCGTTCTGCTTGGCGCAACCGGCACGGGAAAGTCTGCAACCACTGCGTGGCTCATTGAGCAGGTGCAACGGCCAACTCTCGTGCTCTCGCACAATAAGACTCTCGCCGCCCAGCTCGCTAACGAATTTCGCGAACTGATGCCAAACAATGCTGTCGAATACTTCGTGTCTTACTACGACTACTACCAGCCAGAGGCGTACGTTCCGCAAACTGACACCTTCATCGAGAAAGACAGCTCAATCAACGCCGAAGTTGAGCGCCTTCGCCACTCGACGACGAACTCCCTGCTCAGCAGGCGCGACGTCATCGTGGTGTCGACGGTGTCGTGCATTTACGGTCTCGGCGCCGCCGAGGAGTATCTCGAGGCAATGGTTGCGCTGCAGGTTGGCCAGACCATTCCGCGCGACCAGCTGGTGCGCAAGTTCGTTGCAATGCAGTACCAGCGAAACGACATTGACTTTTCCCGCGGCAAGTTCCGCGTTCGCGGCGACACCATTGAGATCATCCCGGTGTACGAGGAACACGCAATTCGCATCGAAATGTTTGGCGACGAGATTGAGGCGCTGTACACGCTGCACCCGCTCACCGGGGACATCATCGGCACCCTCGATGCCGTATCGGTCTTTCCAGCGACACACTATGCGGCCAGCCCGACGACCATGCACAGGGCGATCGGAACGATCAAGGAAGAACTCGCTGGGCGTCTGAGCGAGCTCGAGGGGCAGGGCAAGCTTCTCGAGGCCCAGCGCCTGCGGATGCGCACAACGTTCGACCTCGAAATGATGGAACAGATCGGTTTCTGCAGCGGTATCGAGAACTATTCCCGGCACATTGACGGACGCAAACCCGGGGAACCACCGAACTGTCTTCTCGACTACTTTCCAGAAGACTTCCTCGTCGTCATCGACGAATCGCACGTGACTGTTCCGCAGATCGGGGCGATGTACGAGGGCGATGCCTCGCGCAAGCGCACGCTCGTCGAGCACGGGTTTCGGCTGCCCAGTGCCTTGGACAATCGACCGCTCACCTGGTTGGAATTTTTGGAGCGGGTGGGTCAGAAAGTGTACCTGTCTGCTACACCGGGTCGGTACGAGATGGGGATCACCGACAGCATCGTCGAACAGGTCATCCGGCCGACAGGTCTGATCGATCCTAAGATCAAGGTCAAACCGAGTAAGGGACAGATCGATGACCTGCTCGAAGAGATCCGCCTGCGCACCGATCGCAACGAGCGCGTTCTCGTCACGACGCTGACCAAGAAGATGGCGGAAGAACTCACCGACTTCCTGAACGAGGCGGGGGTGCGCGTTCGTTACCTGCATTCGGACGTCGATACGCTGCGAAGGGTGGAACTGCTTACTGAACTTCGCCAGGGCGTGTTCGACGTCCTGGTCGGGATCAACCTGTTGCGGGAAGGCCTTGACCTCCCGGAAGTCTCCCTGGTGGCGATCCTGGACGCCGACAAGGAAGGGTTCCTGCGTTCGTCAACTTCGCTCATTCAGACCATCGGACGCGCGGCGCGCAACGTCTCCGGCGAAGTGCACATGTATGCGGACGTTGTCACGGCATCGATGAGGCTGGCCATTGACGAGACCGACCGCCGGCGCGAACGGCAAGTCGCGTACAACACCGAGAACGGCATCGACCCGACGCCATTGCGGAAAAAGATCGCAGATATCACCGACGTGCTTGCACGAGAAGGAGCCGATACCGCGGAACTCCTCGCTGGTCGCGACGGTAGAAAAAGGACTTCGACTCCGAACCTTCGCCACGAAGGAATCGCCGCGAACGGGGCGAATGACCTCGAATCCATCATCCGCGACCTCAACGATCAGATGCTCCAGGCCGCGGGTGAACTGAAGTTTGAGTTGGCAGCGCGGCTGCGCGATGAGGTGGCGGATCTCAAAAAGGAACTACGGCAGATGGAAGCGGCCGGCCACCTGTGACCGGCCATCTGTGACAGGCTAGGATAGAACGTCTGTTCGATAGCTAAATACTGTGCCGAAAGCTGAGGCGGGTTGTCAGCGGCAATACGAGGAGTGCGGAGTAGTGAACGAGTGACCATAACCCCGGTGACAGGGCCTCGCCTAAGCGTGCGTGGAGCGCGCGTCCACAACCTCCAAAACGTTGATCTTGAGATCCCACGCGATTCGCTCATCGTGTTCAGCGGGCTGTCCGGCTCCGGAAAGTCCAGCCTCGCGTTCGACACCATTTTCGCAGAGGGCCAACGGCGTTACGTCGAGTCGCTGTCCGCCTACGCCAGGCAGTTTCTCGGTCAGGTGGATCGGCCTGACGTCGATTTCATCGAAGGGTTGAGCCCGGCCGTCTCCATCGACCAGAAGTCGACCAACCGCAACCCGCGATCAACAGTTGGGACCATCACCGAGGTCTACGACTACATGCGGTTGCTCTGGGCACGAATTGGAATCCCACACTGTGCGGAGTGCGGCGAGCGGATTGAACGCCAGACGGTGCAGCAGATCGCCGACCAGCTCATGACCCTGGAAGCGGGCACGCGCTACCAGGTGGTGAGCCCCGTCGTGTCACAGAAGAAGGGGGAGTTCGTCGACCTGTTCAAAGAGCTTGCTGCAAGCGGATATTCGCGTGCGCTCGTCGACGGGGAAGCGGTTCAGCTGAGTTCGCCGCCCACACTCAAAAAGCAGAACAAGCACGATATTTCGGTCATCGTCGACCGTTTGGTCGCCGCAGACGACATCCTCACCCGGTTGACCGACTCGCTGGAGACCGCTTTGCGGCTCACCGATGGGTTGGTGTCGATCAACTATGTCGACAAAGCCGGGCCGGAAGCGTGGCGCAATTTCTCCGAGAAGCTGTCCTGCCCGAACGGCCATCCGGTGCAACTCACTGAAATCGAACCACGAACTTTCTCCTTCAATGCACCGTTTGGTGCCTGCCCGGAGTGCTCAGGTCTCGGCACCCGGATGTCTGTGGACTCAGAACTTCTCCTCGGAGATCCGTCGCTGAGTCTTGCTGAGGGCGTTATCTTGCCGTGGACTCAGTCCGGCAAGGGCCTTTACAACTACTTCCAACGCTTGCTTGAAGGGCTCGCACAAGACCTCGATTTTTCACTCAAAACCCCGTGGACGGACTTGCCAGAAGAGGCCCAGTCGGCGATTCTGCGCGGAAATGACTTCAAGGTCACGGTGAAATGGAAGAATCGGTTCGGTCGGGAGATGAAGTACTCGACCGGGTTCGAGGGGGTCATCCCCTACATCGAGAGAAAATACCTAGAGGCAGAAACCGACTCTGCTCGCCAACGCTACGCCAGCTACCTACGGGAAATCCCGTGCCCGGTGTGTGATGGGCAACGCCTGAAACCCGAGGTTCTTGCCGTCACAGTAGACGGGCACAGCATTGCGAGTGTGTGCCAACTGAGCCTTTCTGAGGCGTTCGAATTCATGAACGAACTGACGCTGTCGGAGCGCGAGGCGAAGATTGCCGCTGCCGTGTTGCGGGAGATTCGGGCCAGACTGGAGTTCCTCATCGAAGTTGGGTTGACCTATTTGAACCTTGCCAGAAATGCCGGATCACTGTCCGGGGGAGAGGCGCAACGCATCCGCCTTGCCACCCAAATCGGGTCAGGTCTCACCGGGGTGCTGTACGTGCTGGACGAACCAAGCATTGGTCTGCACCAGCGAGACAATCGTCGGCTCATTGAAACACTGCTCAAGTTGAGGGATCTCGGTAACACGTTGATAGTCGTCGAACACGACGAGGACACCATTCGCACCGCCGACTGGTTGGTTGACATCGGGCCGGGCGCCGGTGAACACGGCGGAACGGTGGTGCACTCCGGCGGATACGCGGATCTATTGAAAAACAAGGCTTCCATCACCGGTGACTACCTGTCCGGACGCAAGTCGATCGCGACACCACCAACGCGACGCCCCATCGACAAAAAAAGGATACTCACCGTCGAGGGGGCACGTGCCAACAACCTGAAAGATGTCACCGTCGGCTTTCCGCTCGGAACTTTTGTGGCAGTAACAGGCGTGAGTGGCTCGGGAAAGTCATCTCTGGTCAACGACATCCTCTACCGCTCACTGGCGAACGAATTGAATGGCGCACGCCAAATCCCTGGTCGACACACCAGAATTCGCGGTCTGGACAATCTGGACAAGGTCGTCCACGTCGACCAGGCCCCGATCGGGAGGACACCTCGATCAAACCCGGCCACCTACACCGGGGTGTTCGATCGGATTCGCACCCTGTTCTCGGAAACGGTCGAATCGAAAATGCGCGGATATTTGCCCGGACGTTTCAGCTTCAACGTCAAGGGCGGGCGCTGCGAGAACTGTTCCGGTGACGGGACGATCAAGATCGAGATGAACTTTCTGCCGGACGTTTACGTCACCTGTGAGGTGTGCGGAGGGGCCCGGTACAACCGGGACACGCTCGCCGTTCACTACAAGGGCAAGAATATTGCCGAGGTGCTCGACATGCCGATCAGTGACGCGGCGGAGTTTTTCGAGGCGATCACGTCCATCCACCGTTACTTGCGGACGCTCGAAGAGGTCGGTCTCGGCTACGTGCGGCTCGGGCAGAGCGCGACAACGCTTTCTGGTGGCGAAGCGCAGCGGGTCAAACTCGCCACCGAGTTGCAGCGACGCTCAATGGGACGCAGCATTTATGTTTTGGACGAACCGACGACGGGACTTCACTTTGAGGATGTTCGAAAGCTCCTGATGGTGTTGAACGGCCTTGTCGATAAGGGCAATACTGTCATTGTGATCGAGCACAACCTCGACGTCATCAAGTCGGCTGACTGGGTTGTCGACCTTGGTCCGGAGGGTGGTGCCGGCGGTGGAGAAGTCATCGCGGAGGGCACGCCAGAACACATTGCTACTGTTGCATCCAGCCATACTGGCGTCTTCCTCAAAGTTGTATTGTCCGCGCAACGGACATGACTAACACCGTCAGCTACCGCCCGAAGGGGGGAGAGATTACGACATCGCCCGGTGTATACCATTTCCGGGATATAGCGGGACGCATCCTGTACGTCGGCAAAGCCAAAAACCTGCGGGCCCGACTCAGCAACTATTTCGCACCGTTGAGCAGTCTTCACGAGCGCACCAGGAGAATGGTGACGACTGCCACCTCGGTGGAGTGGACCGTCGTCGGGAGCGAGCTGGAAGCGCTCCAGCTTGAGTTCAGTTGGATCAAAGAATTCAATCCGCCCTTCAACGTTCAGTTTCGGGACGACAAGTCGTATCCCTATCTGGCAATCACTCTCGCAGAAGACGTTCCGCGAGTACTGGTGACCAGGAATCGCAACATCAAGGGTGCCCGCTATTTCGGACCGTACACGAAGACCTGGGCGATCCGGGAAACTCTGGACCTTCTGCTGAAGGCCTTTCCGATGCGCAGTTGTTCAGACTCCGTGTACTCCCGGGCGCACAGCGCGGGACGCCCGTGTTTGCTGGGGGACATTGGCAAGTGTTCTGCGCCCTGCGTTGGCCGGATCAGCAAACAGGATCACAAATCGATCGCTCTAAACTATGCGTCCTTTATGGCGGGCAACGACCAGCAGTTCATTGCAGAACTGTCGAAGAAGATGGCGACGGCAGCCGCAGAACTCGACTACGAGTCTGCGACAAAATATCGCGACCAACTTTCTGCACTCGAAACGGTTCTGGAAAAGAACACCGTCGTTCTGCCGGAGACGATAGACGCTGATGTGTTCGGTGTTGCCGGAGACGAGCTTGCCGCCGCCGTTCAACTGTTCACCGTTCGCGGTGGTCGCATTCGGGCGGTACGAAGTTGGGTGGTCGACAAGGAGCTCGACGTCACACCGGCAGAACTTGTCGAGACCATCGTTCACAACTGTTATGAGCGCGAAACAGTCCCACCGAAGCTTGTCGTCGTCCCTACGCTGCCGGATGACGCCGCCCAGCTCGGTGTCTGGTTGAGCGAATTGCGTCGCGAACGCGGGTCAACGGGCAAGGTCACTCTTCGGATAGCGCAACGCGGCGACCTCGCGCAACTCGCACAGACGGTTGATCGCAACGCCCAGTCTGCGCTTCTCAGTTACAAGACTCGACGCAGCGTCGATTTCGTCGCTCGATCACAGGCCCTCGCCGACATCCAGGACGCGCTCGGCCTTGACGAGGCGCCACTGCGGATGGAATGCTACGACGTTTCACACCTTGGCGGCACCAACATTGTGGCGTCGATGGTCGTTTTTGAAGACGGCCTTCCGCGAAAGGACCAGTATCGGCGGTTCAGCATCAGCGAATCGTCGGACGACACAGAATCTTTGTACCAGACACTCAGCAGGCGCCTTGCGCGACATGACGAGGATGCGTCGCCGGGCGAAGACGCGGAGAGTGGGCGCAAACGGTTCGCCTACCGCCCAAACCTGCTCATCGTCGACGGGGGAGCGCCACAGGTGTCTGCGGCGGCGCGCGCGTTGAAGGATGCCGGTGTCACGAGCATTGCGGTGTGCGGAATCGCGAAGCGATTGGAAGAAATCTGGCTCCCCGGAAACAATTACCCCGTCATCCTTGCGCGCAACAGTGACGCGCTGTTCCTGTTTCAGCGCATTCGTGATGAGGCGCACCGGTTTGCGATCAGCTATCAGAAGCAGCGTCGCCGAAAAGATATCGGGACGCTACTTTCCGAAGTCCCTGGACTCGGCCAGGTCAGGTCGCGCGATCTTCTCAAACACTTCGGTTCCGTCGCCAGGCTGCGTGCAGCTTCGCTCGATCAGATCGAGGAAGTCAGGGGTATCGGACCCGCAACAGCACAGGCGGTGCTCGATCGACTGTCCACATGAAATAACGTCGACTCCGTTGGGCCTCAGTGATGAGTAGGCTGTCATCCACAGCACACCAAAAAGAAGGCCCAGCATCACCATGACACCCGACAGCCAACACCAGGAGGTGCTGATCGTCACCGGGATGTCCGGAGCCGGTCGATCCACAGTTGGCAACGCCCTGGAGGATCTCGGCTGGTACGTCGTCGACAATCTTCCCCCGCAAATGCTCCGACCGCTCGTCGAACTTGCCTCGAAAGCTGGCGACACCATCCCTAAGGTGGCAGCAATTACTGATGTTCGCGGTGGCAAACTGTTCGCCGACCTTCAGGAAGTTGTCACATCGTTGCGAAGCGGATCCGAAGTCCGGGTGTTGTTTCTCGAGGCAACGGACGATGCCCTCGTCAGACGGTTTGAGCAGGTCCGGCGCCCACACCCGCTGCAGGGGGATGGCACACTGCTCGACGGCATTGGGGCTGAACGCGCCAGGATGTTGGAAATGCGCGAGTCGAGCGACATCATCATCGACACCTCCGACCTGAACATTCACCAACTGGCGACAAAGACGGCGGAAATTTTTGCGGAGGATGGTACGCCTGGGGTGCAGATCACCGTGATGAGTTTCGGATTCAAGTACGGGGTGCCCACCGACGCCGACCATGTCGCGGATATGCGATTCCTTCCGAATCCGTTCTGGGATCCCGAGCTGCGGCAGCACACGGGGCTGGATTCTGGGGTGAAGGAGTTCGTGTTCGCGCAGCCAGGAGCGACCGAATTCGTTGAACGCTACGCTGCCGCCCTGGAGCCGGTGTTTGCTGGGTATCAGCGTGAAAACAAGCGTCATGCGACGATTGCCATTGGCTGCACCGGTGGGAAGCACCGTTCTGTGGCGGCTGCCGAACGACTCGCTGAATTGATTCGTCTACAGCCAGGCGTTGCGGTGAGTGTCAAACACCGCGACCTGGGTCGGGAATAGTAGTAGCTGACGATTACGAACAAAGGAAACCTCTCATTGACTCTGACCGCCGACGTCAAAGATGAACTGTCCATCGTGCGGGTGGCTAAAACCACCGTTCGCGCTGCTGAGGTAGCGACGATTCTGCGCTTCTCCGGCGGTCTTCACGTGATCTCTGGTCGTATTGCCGTGGAGTCAGAACTTGACACCGCCGAGCTGGCAAGGCGGGTTCGAAAGGATCTGGTCGAGCTGTACGGCGTCCGCAGCGAGCAATCGGTGATTTCTGCCTCAGGCCTTCGACGGACCAACCACTACCTGGTTCGAGTTCTCGATGGCGAAACGCTCGCGCGGCAGACCGGTTTGTTGGATGCCCGCCGCCGCCCGGTACGTGGCCTGCCGAACAAGCTCACGACCGGAACGCAGGAGGAACTTGCCGCTATCTGGCGTGGTGCATTCCTGGCGAGCGGGTCTCTGACCGACCCTGGTCGTTCCGCGGCGCTGGAGGTCACCTGTCCCGGCAATGAGTCTGCCATGGCGCTGGTTGGTGCGGCGGGGAGGCTGGGCGTCTCAGCGAAGGCCAGGGAGGTGCGCGGAGTCCATCGTGTCGTCATCCGCGATGGTGAAGCGATCAGCGCGATGCTTGTTCGGATGGGCGCTACGAAAACCGTTGTTGCGTGGGAGGAGCTTCGCCAGCGTCGGGAGGTCCGTGCTACGGCGAACCGCTTGGTCAATTTTGACGATGCAAACCTGCGTCGGTCAGCTCAGGCTGCGGTAGCCGCGTGTGCGCGGGTTGAGCGGGCGATGGAAATTCTGGACGGCGCAATTCCGGATCACCTCCGTTACGCGGGCGAGCTTCGGTTGAAGTTTCGTGACGCCAGTCTTGACGAACTTGGCCACCACGCGGAACCGGCCATGACCAAGGATGCTGTGGCTGGCCGAATCCGCCGTCTGCTCGCCATGGCAGACAAAGTGGCTGTGGATCGGGGAATTCCCGGCACTGACGCAAACCTTCCCAGCGACTACGACGACGTGTAACCCATCGTCACCGTCGCCACCGCTGCGACGGCGGTACCGGTCACCAAGCTGGGAGGCGGCCGGATGTAGCATGCGTGTCCGGGCGTAGACTTGAAGGGTCGACGCCGGTTGCGGGAGGCGTGCGCCATCCGCACTGTGCCGGGTCGACAGCGAGATGAGGAGATCTACACAACATGGCCAATTACACGCTCCCGGATCTGGGATACGACTTCGCGGCACTCGAGCCCAACATCAGTGGCAGAATCATGGAATTGCACCATGACAAGCATCACAAGGCATACGTGGATGGTGCGAACACCGCTCTGAGCAAGCTGGCGGAGGCGCGTGATGCCAACGATTTCGCGAACGTGAACAAGCTCCAGAAGGATCTTGCATTCAATCTTGCCGGCCATGTGAACCACACGATCTTCTGGACCAACCTGTCGCCAGATGGTGGCGACAAGCCTGCCGGTGAGCTGGCGTCAGCGATCGACGACCACTTCGGGTCTTTCGACAAGTTCGTCGCACACTTCACTGCGGCGTCTGCCGGGATTCAGGGTTCCGGGTGGGGCGCCCTCGTCTGGGACTCGCTCGGCGAGAAGCTGCTGGTGCAGCAGTATTACGACCACCAGGGCAACTTCGCCACCGGCACTGTTCCGCTGCTGCTGCTCGACATGTGGGAGCACGCGTTCTACCTCGACTACGTGAACGTCAAGGCGGATTACATTAAAGCTTTTTGGAACATCGCAGACTGGGGCAATGTTCAGGCCAGATTCGATGCCGCACGCGAGAAGACGTCCGGGTTGCTGGTACTGTCATAACGGCTTTCGCCGTCCCCACCCCCATTCCGTCCTCATTCCCAGGGAGTCACGAATTGTCCGTCAAGATCGGAATCAACGGCTTCGGCCGAATCGGCCGCAACTATTTTCGGGCTGCGCTCGCCAAGGGCAGTGATCTGGAAATTGTCGCCGTCAATGACCTCACTGACAACGCTGCACTCGCGACCCTGTTGAAGTACGACTCTGTCTCCGGACGGCTGGACGCCACCGTCGAGCTCGATGGTGACACGATCGTCGTTAACGGCAAGCCGATCAAGGTACTCGAGCAACGCGACCCGGCAATGCTGGGTTGGGGCGACCTTGGCGTTGACATCGTGATCGAGTCGACTGGGCGTTTCACGAATGCGGAGGACGCGCGCAAGCACCTTGAGGCGGGGGCAAAGAAGGTTTTGATTTCTGCGCCGGCGAAGGGTGAGGATGCGACGTTCGTCATGGGCGTGAACGAGAAGGACTACGACCCGGACAACCACCAGATCATCTCGAACGCGTCTTGCACGACAAACTGCCTTGCACCACTGGCCAAGGTCATGCTGGACAACTTTGGGATAGAACGTGGCCTGATGACGACAGTGCACGCATACACGGCCGATCAGATGCTTCAGGACGGACCGCACTCCGACCTGCGCCGTGCCCGCGCGGCAGCGATCAACATCGTTCCCACCAGCACCGGTGCAGCGAAGGCGATAGGCCTCGTACTGCCGGAACTTATTGGAAAGCTGGACGGTTACGCACTGCGCGTGCCGGTGCCGACCGGTTCGATCACAGACCTTACCGTTGAGACCCGTGCCGGTCTCACCGTCGACGACATCAATGGCGCCTACCTTGACGCGTCGAATGGCTCGCTGAAGGGTCTGCTGACCTACACCACGGATCCCATCGTTTCCAGCGATATCGTTGGCGACCCGAGTTCGTGCATCTTTGACTCCGGTTTGACGAAGGTCATTGGCACGCAGGTGAAGGTCGCTGGGTGGTACGACAACGAGTGGGGTTACTCGAACCGACTCGTCGACCTGACGGAGTACGTCGCGGCCAGGCTGTCCTGAGCTCCTGCACGGGCAATGGCCCGCTGCCCAGAGAAAAAGGAGCCCGATGCTTAGCACATTAGATACTCTCGGTCCGCTCGCCGGAAAGCGCGTCATTGTCCGGTGCGACCTCAATGTGCCACTCGACGGTGACACGATCACCGACGACGGGCGCATCCGTGCCTCGCTTGCCACGCTTGCTGAGCTTGTCGAGGCGAAGGCACGCGTCATAGTCGTTTCCCATCTTGGCCGCCCGGAGGGAACCCCGAACGCGAAGTACAGTCTTGCTCCGGTGGCGAAACGCCTTGGCGAACTGCTTGGACACACCGTGGCCTTTGCCAGCGACACGGTCGGTCAGGGCGCGCGCGACGTGGTTGAGAGCCTCGGCGACGGCGACATTGCTGTACTGGAGAACCTGCGGTTCAATCCGGGGGAGACAGCGAAGTCTGACACTGAGCGCCTCGAATTTGCCACCAGCCTTGCTGAATTCGGCGATGCATTCATCTCTGATGGTTTCGGCGTGGTTCACCGCAAGCAGGCGAGCGTGTGTGAGCTTGCCACGGTGCTGCCGAGTGCTGCTGGGCGCCTCATTGTCGCGGAACTCGCTGTTCTGGAGAAATTGGTTTTCACACCCGAGAAGCCGTATGCGGTTGTGCTCGGCGGATCAAAGGTGTCCGACAAGCTAGGTGTCATAGGGCACCTGCTTCCGAGCGTGTCGTCGATGCTTATCGGCGGTGGCATGATGTTCACGTTCCTTGCGGCGTTAGGACATGCGGTCGGCGCGAGTCTGCTTGAGGAAGATCAACTCGATACCGTTCGCGAATACCTCGCCGAGGCCAAGCGCCTCGGAGTTAACCTCGTCCTGCCGACAGATTGTGTTGTGGCGTCAGCGTTTTCCGCAGAGGCGGAGCACGTGATTCGCTCGATTGACACGCTTGAAGACACCCCGTGGGGAAAGGCCGGTATCGGGCTCGATATCGGGCCGGAGAGCGCCGCCAATTTTGCCGCAGTGATCAGGGATTCGCAGACGGTGTTTTGGAACGGCCCGATGGGCGTGTTCGAGATCCCCGCATTCGCCGAGGGAACCAGAACTGTTGCTCAAGCGCTGACGGAAGTCTCGGGTCTCTCTGTGGTTGGCGGTGGCGACTCCGCCGCCGCGGTTCGAGCGCTCGGTTTTTCTGATGACCAGTTCGGTCACATTTCAACGGGAGGCGGTGCAAGCCTTGAATTCCTCGAGGGGAAGCACTTGCCAGGACTGGAGGTCCTCGGATGGCAGCGGTAACAAGTTCCGACCAGCGCACGCCGCTGATCGCCGGCAACTGGAAGATGAATCTTGACCATCTCCAGTCGATTGCATTCGTGCAGAAGCTGGCGTGGAGCCTGCGAGACGTGAAGCTTGACTTCGGCGAGGTCGAGGTTGCGGTGTTTCCCCCGTTTACCGATCTGCGATCGGTCCAGACGCTGATCTCCGCAGACAAATTGCCACTGAAATTCGGCGCACAGGATGTCTCCGCCCACGACTCCGGGGCTTACACCGGGGAGATCTCCGGAGCGTTTCTCGCCGCGCTCAAGTGCGACTACGTGATAGTCGGTCACTCTGAGCGCAGAACACTTCACCATGAGTCCAGCGAGGACGTGCGCGCGAAGGCCGCCGCTGCAGTTCGCCACGGTGTCGTGCCGGTCATTTGCGTTGGTGAAACGGCAGAGGATCTGGCAACGCGCGAGGAGAGTGCCGTTCCGGTTGAACAGCTCACTATCGCGCTCGAGGGGCTTGCGCAGGACGCGAACATTGTTGTCGCCTACGAACCAGTCTGGGCGATCGGGTCCGGTCAGGCTGCAACCCCGCAGCAGGCAGAGAGTGTCGCCGGGAAGTTGCGGGAAATCATCGCCGCGAAGTTGGGTGAGGATGCGGCACAGCGCACACGAATCCTCTACGGCGGATCGGTGAAAGCAAACAACATTGCCGGGTTCCTTCGCGAGGGGAACGTCGACGGTGCACTCGTCGGTGGCGCAAGTCTTGATGTCGACGAGTTCTCCAGTATCGCCAGGTTCAGGAGTCACGTCGGCCTCTGAAAACCTGACATTGCTTCGGCATGAAATCAGGCCAGTCGACACAAGTTATACTTGTCAACGCATCAGCGCCCTCAGAAAGGCATCTTTCCCGTGGAAATACTTCAGGTCATCCTGCAGGTCGTGCTCGGACTCACGAGCCTCCTGCTGACCTTGCTCATCCTGCTGCACAAGGGCCGTGGTGGTGGGCTCTCTGACATGTTCGGTGGCGGGACGACCTCCAACCTTGGAGCATCAGGCGTCGCTGAACGTAACCTCAACAGATTTACCGTGATTCTGGGCTTGGTGTGGGTGAGCTGCATCATTGTGCTCGGACTCATCACCAAGTTCTCATCAGGAAGCTAGGAGGTCTGAAGTGGTGTCAGGTGGAAGTGCAATACGTGGGTCGCGCGTTGGTGCCGGTCCAATGGGTGAACAGGATCGGGGATTTCACGCCGATCGCATCCAGGTCAACTACTGGTGCGCAAACGGCCACACGCTGACGCCCTACTTTCTCGCAACCATCGAACTGGAAGAGATCCCTGAGCAACTCGACTGCCCAAACTGTGGGCTGCCAGCTGGACGCGACAAAGACAACCCACCGTCGGTAATCAAGTTGGAACCGTACAAGACCCACCTTGCCTACGTGAAAGAGCGCAGGACCGAGCAGGAAGCTGCCACCCTGCTGGACGAGGCCCTCGAGCAGTTGCGGACGCGCCGCGGCAAGTCTTAGGCGATGGCCTTAGCTGGTTGGTTGCACCAGCGGACAGTCATTGTGCAGCTAGTTGTATTCGGTCGCGATGAGCTCGGCAGGAACTTCTGCAGCGGCTGCCTGATCAACAAACACGACAGTCTTCAATCGGCCTTCAGCGCCCGCGGCAGGGACCTCAATGGTGTTTGCACCAGCCAGTGCCAACCCGAGCGCTGACGCCTTGTCTGCGCCTGCCAGGGTCAGCCAGATGCGATCGGAACTGTTGATCGCGCCAAGCGTGAGGCTCAGACGCTCCGGCGGCGGCTTTGGTGAGCCGCGAACACCAATCACGGTACCCGTCGTCACCCGAATGCCCTCCCGGGAGGGAAAAAGTGAGGCGATGTGGCCGTCGGGTCCAACACCGAGGAACAGCAGGTCGAACTTGGGCACGTCTGCGCCATCATCGGCGAACTCTGCCAGTTCTGCAGCGTAGCGTTCTGCCGCAGCGTCGAGCTCCAAGCCTCCGTCGGAGGCGGGAAAACCATGAATCTGACTCGGTTCAAGCGAAAGCGAGAAGAGCAGGGCATCCTTCGCCTGCTGGTCGTTGCGTTGCGGGTCTCCCGCTGGAAGCCACCGATCGTCGCCCCACCAGAAGTGCACCCGTGACCAATCGACTGTGTCGCGCTTCTTTGCCCGGCTTATCGCGTCGAGGCTTGCAATCCCCACTGTCCCGCCGGTCAGGACGACATGCGCGCGATCCTGCCGTTCCAGCACGCCCGAAATGGTTTTGACAAAACGCTTGGCGATCGCGTGAACCAGCGACTCGCGGTCGTCGTAAACCAGCACAATTCGGTTGGCGCTCATGGGGCTACCGTACTACCGCAGTCTGAAGACTTTCGAGCGGCCCTCGGTTCTTCCAACTGCCTGAGGCCATGCTGCAGGACCCTGCCGAACAGGTCATCGGGGTCGAGGCGTCGCAATTCTTCAGAAAGGCAATCGCGAAGGTTGCGCCGAGGAAGGGAGATGTCGTGTTGAGGCTGGCCCGGCTGATCGAGGGTGACAATCCCGACCTGTGTGCGCTGGAGAGAAATGATTCCGGAATTCCGGGTCAACGTGACGCTGTGAATGCCCGGCCGGGACCCCGCAGGATCAACCAGCGTGATCGCAACCGGAATCTCCAACTGCAACTGAAGCCAGGCGGCAAGGAGAGTTGTCGACGGGGAATCCGAAGCGCCAATAACAGCGATCGTCTCAATGGGTTCGAACGGCGGCTGGTCAAGCACCGCTGCCAGTTGGGCACGCCACAGGGTCAGCCTGGTCCAGGCGAAATCGGTGTCACCGGGCTGATAGTTGGCAGCCAATTGTCGCAAATGTTCGTGCGGGTCTACTTCAGACGCGCTGTCGGTGATTCGACGCTGCGCCATACGCCCAATGGGGGAGTCCGAGACCACTGTCGGGGCGTCGGTCGGCCACCAGGCCACCACCGGAGCATCCGCCAGCAAAAGGGCGGTAATCAACCCTTCTTCGTGTTCGGCTGTTTCTCCAAACGCACGAAGCACGACAACCTCACCGGCTCCGGCATCGCCGCCGACGCGAATCTGCGCGTCAAGTCGGGAACTTTCCTGCGGCGAAGAATCCGGCGGTGTTGACAGGACAATGATGCGCATCGGGTGTTCGCGCGACGCCTCGTTGGCCGCTTCGATGGCTTCCTCTTCCGCGCCGTGGCGGGTGGAAATCACCAGGGTAAGCACGCGTCCGAGAGCGACCGCACCACCCTCTTCACGAACAGTGACCAAAGCCTTCGAGATGCCACTGGTCGTCGTGTTCGGCAGGTCAACAATCATGGTCGTCTCCAGACGCGCCCGTCGCGGGCCAGAAGTTCATCTGCCGACTTCGGGCCCCACGCGCCCGGGAGATACTGTTCCGGCTGTCCCTGGGTCGCCCAGAACTCCTCGATTGGGTCCAAAATCTTCCAACTGAGTTCGACTTCTTCGTGCCGCGGGAACAGCGGAGGATCACCGAGCAGAACGTCCAGAATCAGCCGCTCGTAGGCCTCCGGACTGGCCTCGGTGAAGGCGTGGCCGTAACCGAAATCCATTGTCACATCGCGCACCTGCATTCCAGCACCTGGCACCTTTGATCCGAACCGAATGGTCACGCCTTCGTCGGGCTGCACCCGGATGACGAGGGCATTCTGTCCAAGATCGCCGGTCTGGCTTTCTGCAAACAGGTATTGGGGTGCTCGTTTGAACACAACAGCGATCTCGGTAACACGCCGACCAAGGCGCTTTCCGGCGCGAAGGTAGAAGGGCACGCCCGCCCAACGCCGGGTATTGATGTCGAGGCGAATCGCCGCATAGGTTTCGGTCGGCGAATTCGGATCCATCCCGTCTTCGTCGCGGAACCCAATCACCTTCTGGCCGCCCTGCCAGCCTGCAGAATACTGGCCACGCGCTGTCGCTTTCGACAGATCGTCCGCAAGGTGAACTGCCGAAAGGATTTTCTCCTTCTCGGCCCTCAGGTCAGCAGCGTCGAACGAGACCGGTTCCTCCATTGCGGTGAGCGCAAGCAGTTGAAGCAGATGATTCTGGATGACGTCCCGCGCGGCGCCGATCCCATCGTAGTAGCCTGCCCGCCCGCTAACACCAATATCTTCGGCCATCGTGATTTGCACGTGATCGACGTAGCGTTCGTTCCAGATCGGCTCCCACAGTTGATTCGCGAACCGCAACGCGAGGATGTTCTGGACCGTTTCTTTGCCGAGATAATGGTCGATCCGGAACACGGAGTCAGGCGGAAACACCGATTCGACAACCTCGTTGAGTTTGCGAGCGCTTACCAGGTCACTGCCAAATGGTTTCTCAATGACCACCCTGCGCCAGTGGCCCTCTTTCTGGTCGGCCAGTCCGGAACGCCGCAACTGTTCGGTGACCTGGGGGAACGATTTCGGCGGAATCGACAGGTAAAACGCATGGTTTCCCATCGTTCCCTGGACCTTATCAAGCTCATCGAGGGTGGATTTCAGCTTCGCAAACGCCTCATCATCATCGAATTCGCCGGACACGAACCGGATGCCGCGCGCGAGCTGCTTCCAGACATCCTCGTCGAACTTGGTTCGTGCGGTGGCTTTGACAGCGTCGTGGACGACCCGCTCAAAATCTTCTCGTGACCAGTCGCGCCGCGCAAACCCGACAAGCGCAAACCCTGGCGGGAGCAAGCTACGGTTGGCGAGGTCGTAGACGGCGGGGATGAGCTTCTTACGGGCAAGGTCTCCTGTCACGCCGAAGATGATCAGAGCGCTCGGGCCGGCAATGCGATTCAGCCGTCGATCCGACGGCAACCGAAGTGGATTGAATTCTGGGGTGATGTCGACCGGCGGCATCCCCGCTACCCCCGTGGGGCGCGCAACGTCGCCAGGCCACTCGCGGGGTTGGTGAGGGTAAGAGTGAGAACTGGGCGGCCGTGGTCAGCCAAAACTTTGGCGTCACCTTGCGCCTGCGCGGCAATCAGCTGCCCGAAAGTGAAAGGTCGCTCCGGGATCTCCAGGTCATTCGCCTCCGACGCCGTGATCTGAAGAAACACGCCGACCGCCGGCCCACCCTTATGGAACTGTCCGGTCGAATGCAGGAACCGTGGACCCCAGCCGAAAGTAACAGGACGGTGTATCCGAGCCGCGATGGAATCCCGCAGCGCGGCAGCCTGGGGGAGGTGAACCCGGTCAAGGTAGGCCTGAATGCTGACGTAGCCGTTGCCGGGAACCTGCGCCAGCAAGGCGTCGATAGCACCGTCGAGGGTCTTCGATTCTGTCAGTGAACTCTGGGTAGCGCGAACTTCAATGCCGTTGTCCACAAAGTCAGGCTCCGCCAGTTCTGGTCGAGAGTCGAGCAGGCCACGAGTAGCCTCCTTGGCCGATTCAACATCCGGCTGGTCGAACGGGTCGATGCCGAGAATTCGGCCGGCGATCGCCGTTGCCGTCTCCCACACGAGCATTTGCGCTCCGAGGGTGCCGCTGATCTCGATTTCGCCCTCAATGACGTCCTCGGTCGCCCTGGCACTTTCGACCAGCCGCACAACCTGGAGGTCGTTCATATCGTGCTTCAACTCCGGTGCATCAACACCGAGAACGACCGGAAGCAGTCCCTTTCCCTGCTTTCCGGTGGATTCGGCGATGAGCTGCTCCGCCCAGTCGGCGAAACCGACAATGTAGGTTCCATCCGCAACAATGGCCAACTTGTCCCTCAACGGACGCGTTCCGGCAATTGCTGCGCCGAGAATCAGCGCAGGGTTTGACTTTTGGTCAACCGAGATGCGGCCGGCGACCGACGACGCCTCGTCGAGCAAAGACTCGATATCGACCCCCGCTAACCCGGAGGGCACGAGCCCGAAAGCGGTGAGTGCAGAATAGCGTCCGCCAACATTGGGGTCGGCGTTGAACACGCGGTACCCGTCGGCTCGCGCTGCGACATCCAGGGGTGATCCTGGGTCCGTGACAACAACGATCCGATCGATCGGGTCAACCCCAACCTCCCGGAACGCCTGCTCATACACGCGTTTCTGGCTGTCAGTTTCTACTGTGGACCCGGACTTGGACGACACGACCAGTGCCGTCGTTGCGATGCGGTCGCCGAGTGCTGCACGAATTTGCCCTGGCGAGGTGGTGTCCAGGATGGTCAACTCAACTCCGGCAGTGCGGGTGATGACCTCCGGCGCAAGGGAAGACCCGCCCATGCCGGCGAGCACGATGTGGTCGACGCCGTCCGCGTGCAGCTTGTCGCGAAGCGCAATGATGTCCGCAACGAGAGGCTCGGAAATGACGACCGCCTCGGTCCAGCCAAGCCGGTTCTCCGCTTCTGATTCCGCATCCGGACCCCACAGGGATGAATCCTGGCCGGCGACGCGCGAGGCGACAAGATCGCTCACCAACTGCGGAACTATCCGATCGACGGCGCGCGCCGCGTCGCCACTGACGGTGATGTCGAAACTCATGGCTGGGCCTTCGCCTTTGCTGAGTCCAGTGCGCCAGACACGGTGTCCAACAACTCGTTCCAGGAGACGGTGAACTTGTCGATACCTTCAACCTCAAGAATTTCGACCACATCGTCGTAGGAGATTCCGAGATCGGCGAGCGCATCCAACACCTCATTGGACGATGCGTACTCACCGGTGACCGTGTCGCCCCGTATGGTTCCGTGGTCGAAGGTCGCCTCCATGGTCTTCTCGGGCATGGTGTTGACAACGTTCGGGGCAGCCAATTCCTCAACGTAGAGGGTGTCCGGTAGCGAGGGGTCTTTGACACCCGTTGAGGCCCACAGCGGCCGCTGCGTGTGCGCTCCTGCTGCCAGCAAGCTTTTGGCGCGTTCGCTGGCGAAAGCCTGCTCGAACACCTGGTAGGCGAGGCGTGCGTTGGCGATGCCGGCCTTTCCTTTGAGTGCGTGAGCCTCAGGGGTTCCGATGGCCTCAAGCCGCTTGTCGACCTCGGTGTCAACCCGGGAAACGAAGAACGACGCAACCGACCGGATCGTGGACAGGTCGATTCCGGCCTCGCGTGCCTTTTCCAGGCCGGCGAGGTAGGCGTTGATGACTTCGCGATGCCTCTCAAGGCTGAAGATCAGTGTCACGTTCACACTGATACCTTCGGCGGTCAAGTCGGTGATGGCCTCGAGGCCTTCTTTTGTTGCAGGAATTTTGATCATCACGTTGGGACGATCAACGGTATTCCACAGCATCCGACCCTGATCGATTGTGCCAACCGTGTTCCTGGCAAGCGCGGGTTCCACCTCGATGGACACGCGGCCATCTTTTCCGGCCGTCGAATCGAATACCGGCCGGAACATGTCGCAACCCGAACGCACATCGTGGGTGGTGATATCGACAACAGCATCGCTGAGCGTCGCTCCGGCATGAGCGAGGGAGGAAACCTGGTCATCGTATGCATGGCCCTTGGCAAGGGCGTTGGCGAAGATTGTCGGGTTTGTCGTCACTCCGACAACGTGGCGATTCTCGATCAGGTCAGCGAGTCCTCCAGAGACGATCCGCTCGCGCGAAAGATCATCGAGCCAGACGCTTACGCCGACAGCCGACAGTTCAGCCAGAGGGCTCGTGGTGTCAGTCATTGTGTTCCTCTTTCCTTGAGCCCCGGCGCTTAAGCGGCGAGGGATTCCTTTGCCGCCGCAACAACGTGTTCTGTGGTCAAACCGAATTCCCGATACAGCGTTTCGTAGTCAGCGGATGCGCCGTAGTGCTCGAGCGAGACGCTACGTCCGCGATCTCCGACGTAACCACGCCACCCCATGCTGAGGCCGGCTTCGACCGACACTCGCGCGGTCACCGATGGCGGAAGCACGCTGTCGCGGTACTCTGCGCTCTGCTCTTTGAACCATTCCACGCAGGGCACTGAGACGACGCGCGCATTCACCCCGTCCGCCTTCAATTGTTCGCGCGCGTCAATGGCGAACTGCACTTCGGAGCCGGTGGCCATCAAGATCACGTCGGGGGTTCCACCCGGCGCTTCTGCCAAAACGTATGCTCCGCGCGCCGTGTTCCTCGCCGACGCAAACGTTTCACCGTCGGCGTCGCCGTTGCCGCGATCGAACACCGGGAGATTCTGTCGGCTGAGCGCAATCCCTGCTGGCCCCTTGCGTCGCTGCAGCATGGTCAACCAGGCCCAGGCTGTTTCGTTCGCATCGGCGGGACGAACAACGTCCAGGCCCGGGATCGCACGAAGCGCCGTCAACTGCTCGACCGGCTGATGGGTTGGTCCGTCCGCGCCGAGGGCAACCGAATCGTGCGTCCACACGTAGATCGAGGGGATCTGCATGAGCGCAGCCAAACGCACAGCCGGGCGCATGTAGTCACTGAAAATTAGGAACGTCCCGCCGAAAACCCGCGTCGGGCCGTGCAGCACGATGCCGTTGATGATCGCACCCATGGCGTGTTCGCGAATTCCGAAGTGCAGAACGCGGCCGTAGCGGTCTCCAGACCACTCGTGCGTCGAATGCTCCGCGGGCACAAAGGATTTCGCGTCGTCGATGGTGGTGTTGTTCGATTCGGCAAGGTCGGCCGACCCGCCCCACAGTTCTGGAACCACAGACGCAAGGGCATTGATGACTTTGCCAGAAGCAGCCCTGGTCGAGACATCCTTGCCCGGCTCGAAATGCGGAAGAACGCTCTCCACGTCATCCGGAAGATCACCGCTGAGGAGACGGTCGAGGAGTTGTTTTCGCTCGGGGTTGGCTTCGGCCCAGATGGCGAACCGCACATCCCACGCGGCGTGTTCTGCCTGACCACGCTGCACAGCCTTCCTGGTGTGCTCAAGCACGTCAGGGTCGACGTGGAAACTCTGCTCAGGATCGAAGTTCAGAACCTTTTTGACTGCCGCCAATTCCTCGGCGCCAAGAGCGGAACCGTGGATCTTGCCGGTGTTCTGCTTGCCGGGCGACGGCCAGCCGATGATGGTGCGCAAGACAATCAGAGATGGTTTGTCCGTCTGGGCCTTCGCGGCCACGATTGCGGTATGCAGCGCCTCCACATCTTCGATGTAGACGCCGGTCTTCTTCCAGTCGACCACCTGCACGTCCCAGTGGTAGGCCTCGTATCTGGCCGCAACGTCCTCTGTAAAAGCAATGGTGGTGTCGTCCTCGATGGAGATCTGGTTGTCGTCATAGATGACAACGAGGTTGCCGAGCTGTTGGTGGCCGGCCAAAGAGGACGCCTCACTGGAAATGCCCTCCTCGAGGTCGCCGTCGCTGGCGATGACGTACACGAAGTGGTCGAAAGGGCTGGTTCCCGGCTCGGCCTCCGGGTCGAACAAGCCGCGCTCATAACGTGACGCATACGCGAAGCCGACAGCTGACGAAATTCCCTGTCCTAGCGGTCCGGTTGTGATCTCAATGCCATCGGTGTGACCGTACTCCGGATGGCCTGGAGTCTTTGAACCCCAGGTGCGCAGGGCCTTCAGGTCCTCAAGTTCCAGCCCATAGCCGCCGAGATAGAACTGGGTGTACTGGGTGAGGGACGTGTGCCCGGGGGAGAGGATGAAGCGGTCCCGCCCAAGCCAACCACTGTCACTGGGGTCACGCCGCATCACCTTTTGAAAGAGCAGGTAGGCGGCTGGAGCAAGGCTCATTGCGGTACCCGGATGACCGTTCCCGACCTTCTCTACGGCGTCTGCCGCGAGAACGCGTGCCGTGTCGACGGCCCGATTGTCGAGGGGGGTCCAATCAAGCTCTGCCATCTGGAATCGGTGACCCTTCTCTTCAATATTGCGCGACGCTGTCCAGCGATCGCTGACCTGTTTCGGACCGCTCACCGGACTACATCGGCACTGCCGCGGGCGCTTTTTCGGTACACCGTCAACGGCACCTCATCCTGCGCGGCCGCGATTGGCAAGCTGCAATTTCAGTATAGAGAAGCCGCTGGTCTGTCGCTGTGAGTTGCGCCAGCATCGACGGGCAAAGAGCGAACGCCGAGTGGGCGCAGCTGCCGTTGGGCTGTTCACTTAGACTGGAAAGCTAGGGCCCGAGAAGACGAGGAGCGATGGATACAGCGGTAGCGAGCCATCCTGTTAAGGAGCGGATCGGAGGTCTTCGCAAGACTCGGGCTTACGTGCAACTCACCAAACCTCGAATCATTGAGCTTTTGCTCATTACGACGATTCCGGTTATGTTCCTCGCCGCCGGCGGCATCCCCAACCTCTGGCTTGTGCTTGCCACGCTGGTGGGAGGAGCGC
>JBDSZO010000221.1:0-3823 GCA_039925105.1 Terrimesophilobacter sp.
CGCACGAATTCTCCGACGCGCCCCCACGTCGCTTCGCTGCCCGTCTGGAAGATCGCGCTCATCGATTTCGGGAAACGCGGCAACGTAAGCGCGGCTACACCGCGACAGTGATTCCGTACACCGGGTACGGCGGAACCACCTGGATCAGGGTGTTGTCGCGCGTGGTCCTTGCCAAACCGGAAGGGAATGCAGCCTCTCGTTACACCAAAATCCGCGGGTGGCGAAGCTTCACGAGCGTTCACGTAGCACATGCGACTGTCGACGTTATCGCCAATGGGACAACGCACACCGCCACGGCTGACCGCGGAGGGGTGGTTGACGAGATCATTGCGGTGGACCTGATTGCAGGATGGCACACCATCTCCCTGATCACGGAGGGCTCGGATCCGGTAGAGGCTTCAGTATTTATCGTCGATCCGAATGCCACAATCGGAGTCATCTCCGATGTGGACGACACGGTCATGGTCACCGCACTTCCGCGACCGTTTCTCGCATTTTGGAACACCTTCGTTCTTGATGAGCATGCGCGCGCTCCCGTGCCAGGCATGGCAGTGCTCTTTGAGAAGTTGATGCGCGACCACCCAGGCTCCCCCGTCATCTACCTCTCGACCGGTGCCTGGAATGTTGCACCGACGCTCTCCCGTTTCCTCACCCGACACCTCTATCCCGCTGGTCCCCTTCTGCTGACCGATTGGGGGCCGACCCACGACCGTTGGTTCAGAAGCGGACGCGACCACAAGCGTGAAAGCCTGGAACGGCTTGTCACGGAGTTCCCCGGGCTTCACTGGATTCTCATCGGGGATGACGGTCAACACGATGAGGACCTGTACCAATCATTTGCGGCGGCGCATCCCTCAGCGGTCGCCGCGATTGCGATCCGGCAACTTTCTGGCGGCGAGGCAGTGTTGGCTGGGGGCCGGGCAAAGGCGGACAAACACGCCGGAAGCGAGGCAGTTCCCTGGATACAGGCCGAAGACGGTGCAGGTTTGGCAGAACAGTTTGATCGTCTTGGGCTTCTCTGACCCGCGCTGTGCCCGTCACACTCGCGCAGTGCACTACCGTGGAACGGCCCAGTGATTACGCAACCTGCCGCACCAAACCCCCAGCCAAGGAGAAAACCCTTGATCGAGCACGGCCCCATCGTCCGCCACGAACCCAACGAGCACGGCACTTTCGTGCGCGGCCTCGAGGTTGTCAACGCGACCCCGCTCTCGCGAGGATTTCGCCGGATCACGCTCGGCGGTGAAGACCTTGACGGTTTCTCCAGCCTCGGCCCTGCCGATCACGTTAAGTTCATCTTCGGTGAGGGCGAATCAGCACTTCGGCGCGACTACACCCCGCGGAATTTCCGGCCGGCATCCGATGGCGCCGGAGCAGAGCTGGATGTCGACTTCTACCTGCACGGAGAAGGGATCGCCTCGACGTGGTCCCTCGAAGCGGTCCCGGGTAGCCCTGTCTCGGTCGGTGGGCCTCGTGGTTCGCGCATACCACCAACCGGGGCGAAGCGAGTTGTTCTCGGAGCTGATGAGTCGTCGTTGCCCGCGCTGGCGCGTTGGATTGAGATGCTGGACGAGGACGTCGAAATTCTGGCCTATGTCGAGCTCTCCGGAGAATCGGATGCCGCCTACCTTGAACCCTCCCATGTGCACCGTGCGAGGGTGGTCTGGCTGGACAAGGCCGACAATGCTCTGGAACGTGCAATCCATGCTCTTGGGCCCATCGACACCGAAACTTTCCTCTGGTTGGCAGGAGAAGCAACGACCCTCGTTCCGATCCGGCGCTACCTGCGGCGGGAGTTGGAGCTACCCGCACACCAAGTAAAAATTGACGGCTATTGGAAACGTGGCGAAGCCGGCCGCGATCACCACGCGCCGATCGACCCTTCAGACCCGGACGACTGATCAGACCCCGACGACTGATCTGGCCCTGGCGACTGATCTGGGCTTGGCGCTACCAGGACTTCGGCCCGCTCGATCCGGCCGGGTAATTCTCGAGCTTGACCGCATCGTTCCGCCACGCCGCCAACACGGGTTCAACAATGCGCCAGCACTCCTCAATCTCATCGGCACGCACTGACAGCGTCGGATCGCTGGAGAGCAACCCAGACAACACTTCGCCGTATGGTCCGAGCTCACCCGCACCAAACTCCGTGTTCAGCACGACGCGGTCGAGGCCGAACGGGCTGCCCTGGCCGTTGATATTCAGGTCGAGTCGAATGTCTTCAGGAGTGAGCGCGATGCGCAGGGCGGCAGGACCAGGGGTTCCCGTCATTCCGGTCGGGATGTGGGGAGCATCCTTGAAAGTGACAATGATCTCTTTTCGTTGCTCGGCCATGGCCTTCCCTGAGCGAAGAGTGAACGGCACCCCAGCCCAGCGCCAGTTATTGATGGTGAGGGTTACCTCCGCCAGAGTTTCCGTCTTGTTCGCCCTGTCAACGCCGGGCTCCTTGACGTAGGCGGGCAGCTTTCGACCTTTGACCGTGCCCGCGGTGTACCGTGCGCGCCGTGAAGACGCAGAAGCTTTGTTGCCGCGGACACGCGTTGCACGAAGAACCTGCGCCATCGCCCCGCGAAGGTCCTCCGCGTCGACGCTGGATGGCGGTTCCATTGCCACAACCGCCATGACGAGCAGGAGGTGACTTTGAATCATGTCGACGAGTGCCCCCGCCTTGTCGTAGTAGCCGGCCCGCCCCTCGAGACCGAGCATTTCGTCGAACACAATCTCCACACTGGCGATGTTGTCGGCATTCCACACCGGTTCGAAGATGCGATTGGCGAAGCGCAGCCCCAGCAGGTTCAAGACGGTTGACTTTCCCAGGAAGTGGTCAACCCGGTGGATCTGCTGCTCCGGGATAAGGGCGATGAGTTGTCGATTGAGCGCCTCAGCGCTGTGAAGATCGGTGCCAAAAGGTTTCTCCAACCCGAAAACGGTGCCCTTCGGCAGCTCCACCTTGGCGAGCGCCGCGCATGCTGCGATTGTCACCCGCGGTGGCAGGGCGAAGTACAGCGCCGGCGTTCCTGTGCTCGCCGCCAGAATCTCGGCAAGGTCATTCGGGTCTGTCACGTCCGCCCTGCGGTACTCTGCCCGCTCAGCAATCGCGCGAGCCTCGTCACTCTTCGCTCCCCCGGCAGCGAAAGACCTGGCAACACGTTTGCGCCACACCGCCGTAGACAGCGCCTGCTGCCCGACTCCGATCACCTGGAGTTTGTCAGCTCCGCCGCAATCGATCAACTGCCCAAGCCCGGGGAGCAGAAGGCGCTGGGTGAGGTCACCGCTCGCGCCGAAGATGATAAGAGTTCCAATTTTTGTACCCATCGCTCAAGGGTAAACCTGCCGGGGTGACAAGATGGAATGATGGCTCTGAACATCGAAGACTATGCACTGATCGGCGACTGCCATACGGCCGCACTTGTTGGAAACGACGGCAGCATCGACTGGCTGTGTCTTCCACGGTTCGATTCTGCGTCGACGTTTGGCGCACTTCTCGGCACGAAAGATCACGGCAGGTGGTTGCTGGCACCGGACGGGGAGATCCAGAGCACTTCTCGCAAGTACCTCGACTCCACCTTCACGCTTGTCACAACCTGGGTCACCCCTGACGGCGAGGTTGAGGTTACCGACCTCATGCCATTCGGAGACCGCCGTGCGGATGTGGTCAGACGGGTGAAGGGTGTTCGGGGAAGCGTGCGAATGAATCAGGAGCTGCGAATTCGTTTCGGCTATGCGGATGCGATGCCGTGGGTTCGCCAGATCAGTGACGAGTCCGGCCATGGCCTTGTTGCCGTTGCTGGGCCGGATGCCGTTGTCGTGTGGGGCCCGAAGC
>JBDSZO010000222.1:0-1541 GCA_039925105.1 Terrimesophilobacter sp.
CCCGGGGATGCAGTGATGGGGTACCCGGAAGAGTTGTGAAGCATTCGATCGACATTGGGGTGCCGGCGGATGTCGTTTTCGATGTAGTCGCGGATCCGGCGCAGCATCCGTTGATCGACGGCTCAACGACCGTGCGGCGTCTCATGACTGCGCCGGCACGATTGTCTCTGGGTTCTACCTTCACAATGTCGATGAAGCTGTTCGGTTTGCCCTACTGGGTCACGAACCGGTGGTTGAGTTCGAGAAAATCGGCTCATCGCGTGGCGTCATTTTGAGCTGCAGCGGTGGCGCTCGTCACCAGTTCGTTGAGGTCGGTGGTCGGCAGTCGGCAGACGAAATCTGTGCAGAGGTATGCGGTCGTTTTCCCGCCAACCGTGGCTCTGCCATCGAAGAGCTCGAAACCTTCCACCGCCCACTCCGACACCTGGTCGCTGGTGACGAGCGCCACAACGCCGCCCTGCTGAAAGGTGCCGCGGGCGTGCTGTGCGAGGGCCATATCCGGCTCATTGGAGACAACGACAAGCTGCGACACCGGCATGCTCAGCCCGCCCATCACCGTCAGAGCAGCCCCAAACGCTAGTTGCTGTTTCACGGCAAGCGGCGCCACCTGCTCCATCGCCCGCTCGCTGGCGGCGCGAAAGCGGCGATCGCCGGTGAGCAGATACAAACGGTCTGCCGCCGCAGCTAACGCACTCTGGCCAGACGGGTAGGCACCCTCTGTCGGATCGGTCGCGAGAGCCAACCCCTGTGCGACGAGTACCGGGTCGCCACCGCCGGGTACCACAAACTCGCCGTCGACCAGGCACATTTCGACCAGTCGCCGCGCCTCCACAGCCCGGCGCACCTCCCCTGTTGCCTGTGCCAAATGAATGAGGCCGTGAGCCAGCATCCCGTAATCCTCGAGTGTCGCCCGCGCCGCAGAAGGCTTTCCGTCGAGCGTCACACGCAGCAGTTCTCCGGATGCCTTCATTTGGGACGAGAGGATGCTGTCGGCAGCGACGCGCGCAGCATCCACCCACGCGGGGCGGCCCAGGTGGAACCCGGCGAAGGCAAGTCCGCCGATCGCCAAACCGTTCCACCCCGTGAGCACCTTCTCGTCCAGTGCGGGAGGGTCCTGACGCGCACGGCCCTCGGCATCAAGTGCGTAGTAGTCACCCTCGGTGAGGTAGCCGTCAACGATGCTCTCACTGTTTTGCGCGGACGCGAATCCACCACCGGGAAGCCGAAGCACGTTCACCAGGAAGTTGACAATTCCTGCGGCCGTGTCACGCGCCAGGTCGGCGTGCTCAGGAACCTTCACCGCCAAGAGCGCGTACGCACTCAGCAGTTGGGCGTTGTCGTAGAGCATTCGCTCATAGTGCGGTTCGCTCCAGTCGCGCCTTGTCGCGTAGCGAAAGAACCCACCCTCGATCCGGTCGCGGAGATCCGAATTCGCCATCGCGACCAGCGTTCGGTCTGCCAGGCCAACGGATTCGCGCGAGCCATGCTCGAGCAGCCATTGCAGCACAGGAACAACCGGAAACTTTGGGGCCGGCCCGAAC
>JBDSZO010000223.1:0-2160 GCA_039925105.1 Terrimesophilobacter sp.
CGAGCGCAACGGGTTCGTTCTGCCGAGCGCGCCACGCGACCGGCGATCCTTCGTCAACGACATTGGCCGGGGCAAGTTCACGGTCAGCCCGTTCGAGTACCTCACGCCGCCGCCCGGGCATTTGACGTTGCAAACCCTGCGCAGCCACGACCAGTACAACACCACGTTTTACGGGCAGGATGACCGCTATCGCGGCATCTCCAACGGTCGCCGGGTCATCCTCATCCACCCGGATGACCTTGCCGAAGCGGGATTCGCCGACCGTCAACTCGTCGATGTGATCAGCACCTTCGCGGGGTCTGAGCGCAGGGCAGAGAAGTTCCGGTTGGTTTCCTACCCGAGCGCTCGCGGCTGCGTTGCCGCCTACTTCCCGGAAGCAAACGGACTTGTTCACCGCGACCTGCTCGCCCGCGAATCGAACACCCCCGGCTACAAGGCGATGGCGGTGCGTTTTGTCGCCCGCGACGACGATGACGCTCAGGTCGCATCCCTCACATGAGCCGGATCACCGCGCGCCGCAGGGTCACCAGGGTCACCGTCGGCCAGCAGCCAAGCCGCCTGGAAGATCTGCTCGCCGTTGAGGAGCCGCTGGAGATTCGGGTGGGCGGACGCTCGTTGGCGATCACCATGCGCACTCCGGGGCACGACATCGATCTTGCCGCTGGCTTCCTGGTGTCGGAGGGTGTGATCTCGGCCAACGACCACTTCCAGGCGGCACGATACTGCGCGGGTGCCGGCGAGGAGCACCTCAACACCTACAACATCCTTGATGTGACGCTGGGGCCCGGGGTCGCGCCACCCGATCCGAGCCTGGAGCGCTCGTTCTATACGACCAGCTCCTGCGGGCTGTGCGGCAAGGCCAGTATCGACGCGATTCGCACGCAGTCGGTGTTCACTGTCAGCCAGGATGCTTCAACAATCTCCGCGGAATTGCTCTCTGAACTTCCCGACCGCCTGCGTGCTGAGCAGGCCGTATTCGAGCAGACCGGTGGCCTGCATGCGGCAGCGCTTTTTGATGCGACGACCGGCGAACTGCTCGTGCTTCGCGAGGATGTCGGCCGTCACAACGCGGTCGACAAAGTCGTCGGGTGGGCGCTGAAGGCCGGTCGGCTTCCGCTCAGCTCGACCGTGCTCATGGTGTCTGGTCGTGCCAGCTTCGAACTGGCGCAAAAGGCGATCATGGCGGGCATCCCGATTCTGGCGGCGGTGTCAGCGCCATCATCCCTCGCTGCGGAGCTCGCAGAAGACCAGGGCATGACCCTCGTCGGTTTTCTCAGGGGCGACTCGATGGTTGTTTACTCTGGCGGCCAGCGCGTCATCGACTAGCTGTCGCCGCTAGCTCGCCAACAGCTGTCGCAGCACGTACTGCAGGATGCCTCCGTGGTGGAAGTATGCGGCTTCCGCCGGGGTGTCAATGCGCACCTTCGCTTCGAAGTTGCGCTCGCCGGCATCCGACTTTACGCTCACCGTTACGGTGTCCGGGGTGCGATCCTTGCCCTCGAGGCCGGTGATCGAGAACGTCTCCTCGCCGGTCAGACCCAAAGACTCAGCCGTGTCACCATCCTTGAACTGCAAAGGAAGCACCCCCATGCCGATGAGGTTGGACCGGTGGATGCGCTCATACCCAACAGCGAGCACGGCTTTCACCCCAAGGAGCAGGGTGCCCTTTGCTGCCCAGTCACGCGACGACCCTGAACCATACTCGGATCCGGCAATGACCAGAAGCGGCACACCGTCGTCGATGTACTTTCGCGACGCATCGAAAATGCTCATCTGCTCACCGTCTGGCAGGTGGCGGGTTTCTCCGCCCTCAACCCCGGGAACGAGCTGGTTGCGCAGCCGAATGTTTGCGAACGTTCCACGAATCATGACTTCGTGGTTGCCGCGCCGCGACCCGTACGAGTTGAAGTCGCCCGGCTTCACACCCTGCTCCTGCAGCCACTTGCCGGCCGGGGAGTCTCGCTTGATGTTGCCGGCGGGCGAGATGTGGTCGGTGGTGACTGAGTCGCCAAGCAGGGCGAGCACGCGCGCATCGGTGATGTCCTTGAGTGCTTCAGGTTCGCGCGGCATGCCATCGAAGTACGGTGGCTGGCGCACGTAGGTTGAGGTGTTGTCCCAGGCGAACATATCGGCATCCGGAATTTCAAGAGACTGCCAGTT
>JBDSZO010000224.1:0-3047 GCA_039925105.1 Terrimesophilobacter sp.
ACCTTTTCCTGCCGACCGCCGGCGCGCACAACTGCGTAAACCACTTGGGAACCCTATCTGTTGAAACGACTATCGCTGTCTGAAGACCGCTGTCTGAAGACTGTGGTGCAGATTGCGGGCTTAACCCAGCGCACACCGAAGGTCAATACTACCGGAAATTTCCGGGGTCGGTCAAACCTTGTCGATGAGGCCCGCCACCGCATAACTGGGAGTGTGTTCGCGCAACCACATCCAGAGAAGTATCCCGGCCAGAACGGTCAGCGGAAAGAGGTTGATCGCAGCGCTCAGCGCGCCAAAAAGCGCGTTGGAGAACGCCCAGCCAGCATTGCTTGACACGGTCGAAATGAGCCCAGACGCCCATCCGAAAACCCAACCCGCTGACTCATCAAAATTGCTGAATAAGCTGCCAATCACCATGACGACGAAGACCAGCACCGCCCCCACCGCGGTAGCGAGGAGGGAACGCGTGATGACGTGGGCGAGTCGAAGCTCTGCCGCGACCGGTGCGAGCAACCACAGGCTGAAGAACACACCAACAATGAACGGTAGCGATCCGAAGGCGAAACCCCAGACGACCGCGAATATTCCTCCCGGTGCCATCCCATGCGCAATCATCACGCCGCTGTAGAGGAGTGAAGTCAACACCTGTTGGACCAACTGCACACCGAGCACGATGAGAGCAGTTGACGCCGCTGCTAGCACCCCGCGCTGCCCAAAGAGACTGGCAAAACGTCGCATCCCCAACAGCCTCCTAAGCTTCACGCATGAGCGTTCTCATCGACCAGCCGATGTGGCCAGCCCACGGAACCCTCTGGTCACACATTGTGAGCGATTCTACGCTCGGCGAATTGCACGCGTTTGCGAAAGCCAACGATCTGCCGCCGGGAAGCTTCGACCGTGACCACTATGACGTACCGCTGGAGCGCTACACGCAGCTTGTCGCTGCGGGCGCAGAACCGGTGAGCAATCGCGAGCTGGTGCGACGCCTTCAGGCGAGCGGCCTGCGGGTCTCACAGCGCGAGCGCCGCAACCCGCAGGCGTAACCTACTCTGTTGGCTTCGACTGTGCCGACGCCGAATCTGCCGGCGCCGCGGCAGCAAGTCCCGCCGACGAGGCGCGACGGGAAGTTCGCGCCTTCGCTGTTCCGGGTTGCTTCGGCTCGGGAAGCGCATCAAGTACCGATTCCAGCAAGTGTTCCTTATCCTCGGAACTGATCGTGCGCGCTGGCTTCCTGGACTTGATGACCGGGATGTCGAGAATGGCGACGGCATCCTCTGACGCTGCAGCCGAAACGGATTCGACAGCCTTCGAACTCTCCTCGGCGACTACCGCCGCGGTCTCCGCGACTGCATCCGCAGACTCCGAGGGCGCGGCATCCTGCACTGCACTCGACACAGAAGTGTCGGCGACCGCAGGTTCGTCATGATCCGAAGAATGAGCAATGGTGCTTGCGGCAATTTTGGCAAGCGCATTTTTCACGTCCTCGGTGATGGCGTGGGTCCCGCCGTTTACGTTTCCGTTGCCCTTCTGTGCCGACTGCTGCTGATTGCCTTTTCCGCGCCCACGCCGGACCTCAGGCTGGGGCGACTGCCGGTGTTTGGTCACCGGGTCGTGATGAATGATGATGCCCCGACCGTTGCAGACCTCACAGGGCTCACTGAACGACTCAACGAGGCCCAACCCAAGCTTCTTCCGGGTCATCTGCACCAGACCGAGGCTTGTGACCTCGGCGACCTGATGTTTTGTGCGGTCGCGACTGAGGCACTCAACGAGGCGACGGAGCACGAGATCGCGGTTCGATTCCAACACCATGTCGATGAAATCGATTACGATAATGCCGCCAATGTCGCGCAGGCGCAGTTGCCGCACAATCTCCTCGGCCGCCTCAAGGTTGTTCTTCGTGACGGTCTCTTCAAGGTTGCCGCCGGAACCGACGAACTTGCCGGTGTTCACGTCGACGACCGTCATCGCTTCTGTACGGTCGATCACGAGCGAACCACCGGACGGCAGCCACACCTTGCGGTCGAGCGCCTTCTCGATCTGTTCCGAGATCCTGAACTCGTCGAAGGAATCCTTGGTGCCGTCATAGCGCAGGATGCGGTCCTTAAGGTCAGGGGCAACCTGGCTCAGGTACGTGGAAATTGTCGTCTCCGCATCCTCGCCATCGATGACAAGTTTGTGAAAGTCCTCGTTGAACACGTCACGAACGATCTTGACCAGCAGGTCGGGCTCGCTGTGCAGCGACGCCGGGGCCTGCACATTCTCCACCGCAGCGCTGATCTCTGCCCATTGCGCGGTCAGACGATTGACGTCAAGAGTGAGCTGTTCCTCGGTGGCGCCCTCAGCCGCCGTGCGCACAATCACGCCAACATTGTCAGGAAGCACCTCTTTGAGAATCTTCTTAAGTCGGGCACGCTCAGTGTCCGGCAGCTTGCGAGAAATGCCGTTCATGGAGCCATTCGGAACAAACACGAGGTAGCGACCAGGAAGCGACACCTGGCTGGTCAAGCGTGCACCCTTGTGGCCAACCGGGTCCTTCGTGACCTGCACGAGCACCTTATCGCCGGGCTTGAGGGCAAGCTCGATCCTTCTGGCCTGCTGCTTACCGGACGAAGACTGTTCTGCCGCAGCATCCCAATCCACCTCGCCCGAATACAGCACGGCATTGCGGCCGCGGCCGATGTCGACGAACGCTGCCTCCATGCTGGGCAACACATTCTGGACGCGGCCGAGGTAGACGTTGCCGATTAGCGACGCATCCTGGGCCTTCGCGACATAGTGCTCAACCAGAATTCCGTCCTCAAGAACGCCGATCTGGATGAGATCGTCTTTCGAGCGGACCACCATGGCGCGATCGACGCTTTCCCGTCTCGCAAGAAACTCCGCCTCGGTGATGACCGGGCGACGACGACCAGCATCACGCCCGTCACGACGACGCTGCTTCTTGGCCTCCAGCCTGGTCGAGCCCTTGACCCGCTGGGGTTCGTTGCTCGGAGCTGGCTGCTGGCGCGGTTGACGGACCTTCACAACAGTGTTCGGCTTGTCGC
>JBDSZO010000225.1:0-2307 GCA_039925105.1 Terrimesophilobacter sp.
TCGTCGACGTGGAGAGCCACCGTGGGATGGTCAGTGAGTAACGACTAAACCACTCACGAAGGAAACAAACCACGATGGCTCTAGACCAGTCTGCCCTGCTCGAACTCCTTGCTCAACTGAAGCTGACAGATGTCACCGACCGCATCAGGTCGGCGACGGAAATGCTCTACCAGGAGCTGATTGAGAGGTAAGCGACCGCGTTCATCGGTGCCGCCCCGTTTGAGCGCTCTGGCGATCACACCACCCACCCCAATGGGGCCCGCGCCCGAACCCTAACCACCACCGCCGGGGACCTGGACTTGAGGATCCCGAAGCTGCGCGCGGGTTCCTTCCTTCCGGCCCTGCTGGAGCGCCGCCGCCGTTTCGACCAGGCATTGTTCGCCGTCGTGATGCAGGCCTACGTCCACGGCGTCTCAACCCGCAAGGTCGACGATCTGGTCAAAGCACTCGGTGCCGACACCGGCATTTCTAGCTCCGAGGTGTCCAGGGTCTGCGCGGGCCTGGATGCGGAGGTGGCCGAGTTCCGTGACCGCACGCTTGCCAGCCAGGACTTCCCTTACGTCTTCCTCGACGCAACCTACTGCAAAGCCAGGGTCGGACACCGCATCGTCTCCCAAGCAGTTGTCGTCGCGGTCGGGGTGGCCACCGACGGGCGCCGCGAAGTGCTCGGTTTCGACGTTGGTGATAGCGAGAGCGAGGGCTTCTGGACCGGCTTTCTCCGGTCGTTGAAGACCCGGGACCTCGACAGGGTGAAGTTGGTTATCTCTGACGTTCACACCGGGTTGAAGAAAGCCATCAGCACCGTGTTCCAGGGTGCCAGCTGGCAGCGCTGCCGGGTGCACTTCATGCGCAACGTCCTGGCGGTGGTGCCGAAGGGGTCGTAGGAAATGGTGGCCTCGATCATCCGCACGATCTTCGCCCAGCCCGACCGGGAGCACATTCAGCGGCAGTTTCGCGAGGTCACCACCATGCTGGGCCGCTCCCACCCTAAAGTCGCCGCGATGCTCGCCGATGCCGAAGGCGACCTGCTCGCGTTCTCCGCGTTTCCCCACCGCCACTGGCGTCAGATCTGGTCGACGAACCGGCTGGAACGCGTCAACAAGGAAATCAAACGTCGCACCGACGTCGTCGGCGTGTTCCTCAACGCCGCAGCCCTGCTGCGCCTGGCCGGCTCGGTCCTGATCGAGCAACACGACGAAGGGGAAGCCGGCGAACGCCGCTACTTCTCTTCAAGCTCCGTGCTTGAGCTGACCACCATGCACAACCCCATCGAGATCATCGACGAGGCGGTGATCCTGCCAGAACTCGCCGCTGCCTAAGCTAGAACAACTGACCCGCACGGTGTTGAGAAACTCCACCACTCAGCGGGACGTGACCTCAGCGCGCGGATGGACTTCGTCTATCCACCCTTGGGTTGAGAACTAGAGGACCTTAGCCGATGCGCTGGATTGCACGATTTAGCGCGAGAGTTTGGTTATGCGCATTTGGAGTCTGTGGTTGGCAGCTTCGAGTTCGAGCACTCGGCGTGCTCCGGCGAGATTTACGCCTTCGGCCAGGAGCGCGACTACTTTGCGCAGCACTGTCACGTCGTCATCGCTGTATCGACGGGTTCCCCCCGCAGTCCTCTCGGGTGTGAGCAACCCTTTCCGCTCATACAGACGTAGGGCTTGCTCGCCGGCGCCAGTCATCTCGGCAACCACGTTGATGCCGTAGAGCCCCCTTTGGGGTTCTGATTTATTCGTCACAAATTTCTCCGATTAGCCACTTGCATTCCTGTTTGTTTGGAGTTATAAAATCTATACCAGTTGACATAGATATGTCGATGGTGTGCAACACAAGTGAAATGGAGGAGATCAAGAAATGCTGTTACAACATGACCCGTTCCGTGACCTCGACCGGCTCACCCAGCAGGTCTTCGGGACCATGACCAGGCCGACCAGCATGCCGTTGGATGCGTGGCGGGAGGGCGACGAGTTTGTCGTCGAACTCGACCTGCCAGGAATCGATACGGAGAAACTGGACATCGATGTTGAACGCAATGTGCTGACCATCCGTGCCGAACGGCTCAGCCATGTGCCGGATGCAGCAAATGTGGTGGCCACCGAGAGGTCCTGGGGCGTGTTCAGTCGCCAGTTGGTGCTCGGGGATGCGCTGGATACCGAGAAAGTTGATGCGGACTACACCGCTGGTGTGCTCAAGCTGCGCATCCCGATCGCCGAACGGGCCAAACCGCGCAAGATCGCTATCGCCAGTCGCGACGCGTTCAACCGCAGAAAGGAAGACAAGAAAATCAGCGCATAGTTTCAG
>JBDSZO010000226.1:0-4613 GCA_039925105.1 Terrimesophilobacter sp.
GCGTGCCGCGAAGGCAACCAAGAAGAACGGTTGGGGTGTTCCGGAGCTGAGTTGGCTGCCGGGAGTCGATCATCTCGAGGGAGACTGATTCACCGCGCGCACACTACGGCGCGACAAAGGTTTCTTCGCTTAGCCCCAGCCGGACAACCGGATGAGCGCCGCAGTTGCCGCCGCCGCAATCACCACAAGCACAAACGGCACCCGCACTGCGAACAGTGCCACCGCAACAACCAGGGCAGGCACACGGGCATCGAACTGGATTCCGACTCCGCTTCCCAGAGTCTGAACAGCAACCAGTGCAGCAAGCAAGGCAACAGTGAGCAGGTTGGCGATCCTGGACGGTGTCGGCCTGTCCAGCACCGATGGCGGCACCAGGAAGCCAGCAAGCTTCAGGGCTAGACATGCCAGTGAAGCGATGATGACAATCAGCCACAGCGTCATTGAGTGCACCGTGTCATTGAGGGCACCGCGTCATAGTGTGCACCTCGTCATATTCCCTCCCGATCCAGCGGGACGAGCGGCGGTTCCGAGTTCGCGAACCAATTGAATGCCCCGACCAGGATCGCCGCACTCCCGGCGACCAACACCGGCAAGCCCGGCAGCAGGAGAGGTGTCAGTGCAATCGCAATCACTGCGGCCGCGGCGGCCACCGCCACGGTTTGAAGCTGACGCAGTCGTGGCCACAACAGGCCAACAAAAGCGGCCGCAGCGGCGGCATCGAGACCCCACTGGCGTGGGTCCCCGAGCGCATCGCCGCTGAGGGCGCCGATCAGGCTCGTGATGTTCCATCCGACGAACGTCGCCGCCGCTGTTGTCCAAAAACCGATGCGCTGGCTTCGCAAAGTCGGCTGGTTCGTAGACACCGCAGTGGTCTCATCGATGGTGGTCCAGGCGGCGGCGATCCGCTTCCAAAAACCGGCCCCAATGATCGGCGACACACGAACGCCGTAAATGCCATTGCGGATGCCCAGAATTGCGGCACTCGCGATTGCTGCCGGGCCGGCGGCAACTCCCCCGGTGGCTATCACACCAATGAGCGCAAACTGTGACCCGCCGGTGAACATGAGCAAACTCATGACGCAGGTCTGCCAAATGTCGAGGCCCGCAGCAACCGCGAGAGCACCGTAGGAGACGCCGTAGGCTGCAGCGGCAAGCCCGACCGCAAGCCCAGCTCGGATCGCCGCAGAGTCCTGTTTGTCTCGTGTCATCGCTGTGTAAGCCAGGAAACAGGGCTTGCGCTGGCCGCGGCGCGCACGGTTTCCAGAAGCAGCTCCGGCTGAACATCCTTGTACAGGACCGCGAATACGTCGGCCTCTGCAGCCTGCACCAAATGGTCTTCCAGCTCGGTGGCGGTGACCAGAACAATTCGTGGCGGCTTCCCCTGATGTTCGCGGATCACCGCGTCCTCCGCGACTCGAACCGCAGCGATCAGACCGTTCACCCGTGGCATCTGGATGTCCATCACCACAACGTCGGTCTCAGTGCGCCGAACAATGGCAAGCAACCGAGCACCATCGCCAGCCTCGCCGACGACCTCAATGTCAGGCTGCGACTCCAACACCATCCTGAATCCGGAACGTTGCAGCGGCTGATCGTCGGCGATGACGACTCGGATGACCTGCCCGGGCCGGATGGGTTTATTACGACCCAAGATTCACACCATCGATGCCGTTGTTGTAGAGGAGTGCCGGGAACACCGCGGCAAGCGAGAATCCGACACCGGGAACCGAATACGCGTTGACGGTGCCACCAAACAGGGCCGCCCGTTCACGCATCTCGGTAATGCCAGGCCCGGTGATGACCTCGGTCAGTGCGGCCAGGTCATCGTCGACTGAGTAAGCCCTACCGCGGGAAACCTCGTTCGGGTCGAGCCCATCACGTCGCGCCTGCGCACGCACGCCGTCGTCATCGACCAGCAGCTGAAAACTCTCGTCCCGCCAGGTGAATGACACCGTGACTTCGGTGCCTTCACCGCCGAACTTGAGCGCATTCGACAACGATTCCTGCAAAATTCTGTAAATCGCCAGTTCCGCGCCAGCCTGCAAATCAAAAGGCTTGCCGTTTTCGTTGAAGGTGATGACCAAACCGGCATCCCGCATAACGGTGAACAGATCGCGTGCTGACCTGAGCCGCGGCTGGGGCATCGCCGACGCCTCACCTTCGCGCACAACAGCCATCACCCGACGAAGGTCGGCGATGGTTGATCGGGCGGAATCGGCGATCGCACCCGCAGAACGCACCGCGGCCGAAGGGTCCGTCGCACCGGCATACCGTGCACCGTCGGCCTGGCTAACGATCACCGAGACAGAATGAACGGCAACCTCGTGAAGTTCGCGCACCATCCGCAAACGCGCGAGCTGCTCTCGCAGTCGCAATTCCAGTTCCACGGCGTCGCGCTGGACAGACACGCGATCCGTGCGGTCGCGCCGCGAAGCCCGCCGTGCTCGCAACCACAAGATGATGAGCAGGATCAGCATCAGGACCGCGACACCCAGGGCAGGCAGAGCAATCATCACGGCCGGGTATGCGTTTGCTTCAAGCCAGTCGGCCATGCGCAACCCTCTCCTGCGGCGATCCGGCAGTGTCACCGCGCAAACTGAGGCTATCGCGAACCGGCGGCACGGGAACACGAACGGACTGCTCAGGAAGCTCCCCGACTTGGACTCGAACCAAGAACCTGCCGGTTAACAGCCGGCTGCTCTGCCAATTGAGCTATCGAGGATTGGCGATTCAGCTTGAAAGTCTAGCAAAGACTCCCCCACTGGTACGTCACACCAAAGCTCAGTCGACGTCGGCCAACAGATAGCTTGGCGAATCCACGAAAAGCGGTTGTCCCGACGGGGTTGGCACACCGGTTTCGGCATCGATGCGGAAGGATGCGACGGTCCCCGATTCCTGGTTTGCGACCAGAAGGGTCGCGCCAACAAGGCAGAGGTGGCGCGGAATCGTTCCCCCGCTCGGCACCTCGGCGATCGGTTCCAACGTCAGCGAATCGAGCACAACGACCCGATTCGAGCCGCGCAGTCCGGTGTACAGGAAGCGGCCGCCGGAATCGATAGCAAGCCCTGCAGCATGGTCCCCCGCAACCGCTCCGGTGTGTCCGGCACGCATGATCTTCAGGTTTCGTCCACCACCGAGGGTGAACACGCTACCGTCAAGCTCACCGAGCACAAACACTTTGCCTGCAACGGGAGATACCACGAAGTCTCGCGGTCCGGTCCCTGCGGGAAATTCGATGGCGGTGTCGAGATCCAATCGCCCGTCGCGCCAGCGGTAGACGAACACCCTGTCACTGCCAAGATCAGCCACAAGAACGGTGTCGCCAAAGGTGAGAGTCGAATGGGCGTGCGGTCCATCCTGCTCCTCGGCCGGCCCTGACGCAGTTCCCGTCTCGATCGCGGGATTCAGGGTCACCGCGACAGGCCCGACGCTCCCGTCTTCAGCGAGCGGGAACACGTCAACGGAGCCGGAACCATAGTTGCTGGCATACAGCCACTCTGGGGTCACGCTCAGGTGGCATGGCGTCGTGCCGGTGGTCGGCTGCCCGCCGACCGGGACCAGTTCGGCCCCGCGCCCGGTCCGCGCAAAAGCCTCAACCCGACCACTTCCCTCGTCGACCGCATAGAGCATCCCGCCGTTTGCGCTGTGAACCAGAAAAGAGGGTGATCCGGCGACCGCAGCGACACCCTGGTACTGCAGTCCATGGTCGGACAGGCGGAGCGCACATATCCCGCGGCCGTCTCCGCCCATATTCGCCGTGTAGGCGCCCATCCACAGTTCCGTCAATATCCCGCCTCTGGATCGACAACACCTTCGAAGCGGCCGTGGTCAAGGTAGGCCGCCACGTTGATTCTCACCCGCTCGGCCAACAGTGGCGTCGTCATCTCGGGAGTGTCGGCGCTGTGCGCCGTGATGATCGCGCGTGGTTCGCTCCACAACGGATGACCGTCTGGCAGGGGTTCCGGATCTGTCACGTCAAGCCCCGCTCCGGCAATCCGCTTCTGGGCAAGCGCGTCGGTAAGCGCCGCGGTGTCAACCAGCCCGCCGCGGGCCACATTCACCAGAATCGCCTCCGATTTCATCATGGCCAATTCTGGTGCGCCGATCAGACCGGTCGTAGTCGTCGTGAGGGCGGCAGCAACAACCACAACATCGGCATCCGGGAGCACCTCGTGCAGGCGGTCAGAGGTCAGTGTCTTCGACGCCCCAGGCACCGGCACCGCACTTCGCCGAACGATGGTCACGCTCGTGCGAAACGGCTCCAGAAGTCGAATCACCTCGATGGCGATTCCCCCCGCGCCAAGGATGACAACGTTCAACCCGAATAGCGAGCGGCCAATCTTCGGACCCCAACTGCGCGCGACCACCCGCGTGGGAATATCCCGCAATAACGCCAGCGTCAGCGTCAGCACGTGTTCGGCAACCGGCTCAGCGTATGCACCCTTCGCGCTTGTCCACAGCGGTTTGTCCTTGCCCTGGTATGGCGCAAGATTCTCCGCGAAGGCGTCGACCCCTGCCCAGGGAAGCTGAACCCACTCGATCCCGGGATATTGATCCAAAATACCGGTGAATTCCGAGGCCCGGCGGTTGGAAAGCCAAACCAGCCCGCGGGT
>JBDSZO010000227.1:0-4698 GCA_039925105.1 Terrimesophilobacter sp.
TGTGTTGATGACCGGCGGGATGGTGCGTGCTGGCATAGTGAAGCCTCGATTCCTGCGCGAATTGGAGTTGGGCGGCATTACGTTTTCTGAGGCGGTTTTTCTTGGCGGTTTTCGCGAGTTTGCCGGGGATGAGGCTGGGCTGGCTCGGGAGCTCGGGGTTGACGGTGATAACGAAGTGGATGCGATGGCCTTTGGAATGCGGCAGGCTTTCGGGCCGCTTCCGACTTCGGACATCGTGGAGTTCAGATCCGACGGGGTGGCAGCATCCTGGCGTGACGAAAGCTGGAATGTGCCTGGCCGTCGGTTGCGGGTCGTCGCAGCGCCGTCATCCGAACCGCAACGCAGACGCGCAAATACTGCTGACACGTTCCGGTTTTGGGCGGTACGTCACGGGAAAGCAACCGACAGAGTGCTCATCATCACAACACCGATCTACGTTCCCTACCAGGCAGCGGTGGCGGTCGAAGTGCTTGGACTCGAGTTCGGGCACCAGGTGGAGACGGTAGCGGTGAGTGCGGCTGCCAGCAATCTGGGGGAGCACAGCCAGAAATTTTTGCCCCATCATCAACTTCAGGAGTTGCGATCCGCTGTTTCGGGATTCCACAGCCTGCGTCAGAAGCTGGTTTCGTACTCCGATCGCTAGCTGGTGAGCGCTTTGGCGGTGGCCGTTGACGCGTCCAAGTGCCAGACTGGTGGCCACCGTGACAAGGAGCATCCGATGCCAAATGCCGCATTGGCCCCCGGCCGACTCTGCGGCGCCCTGCTCGTTTCGAGCATGATGTTCGCACTTACGGTACTCACCGGGTGCGTGCCGAGCGATGACTCCGGCTCGCCGGTGAAGTCTGAAGCGCCCAGCGCCTCACCGAGCGAATCGCCGAGCGCGTCGCCGACGACGAAGGCACTGGCGCTACCGGAAAGTTGCAAAGATCTGGTGTCGACGTCCTGGATTAAGGCGAACTTCGGCGACGCCATTGAACCGATTCCGTTCGATCCGAGTAGCGGCGGGCCTGTTTCACAGGATTTTGTCGCGCGGGGCGGAATCGTGTGCTTTTGGGGAATTCCACAATCTGATGGTGGGTTCACGCTGTCGATTGCCGAGCGTGCGACAGCCAACGATGCTGCCAAGATAGCGACATGGCGGGCCGCGGGGTACCTGTTAGGACCGGACTTTCTTGATGCCTGCTGGTATCTGCGCAGCGCAACCGAGGTCGGTGACAATATCAGCGCCTACGTCCTGGTCGACGGGTACGAGATCCAGACCAGCGGGTTCGGCACCGAGCTCGACCCGTACCTTTCGCTGATCCGTCAGGCGACCGACAACATGGGGTACATCTAGCAAGGTCGGTGGTGACTCCACGCCTGTAGTAATCTTGTCAGGTTGTGTTCGAGCGATCGAATGCTGCGGGGCTGTGGCGCAGTTGGTAGCGCACCTGCATGGCATGCAGGGGGTCAGGGGTTCGAATCCCCTCAGCTCCACCATTGTGATGAGTCGAGACATCGTTGACAGATGAGTCGAGACATCGTTCCCACTTTTCGACCCGATATTGCCTGCTTTTGAAGGCCGAGAGGCCGTGAGGTGCTGGCGGGAGGCTCGAGTTGTGGCGTGCCTGAGCTCTTGTACCTCGCCCCTGTGATCGGCATTTTCCTCGAAGTGACTGTATCCGGCAGTTCTAAACCGTGTGCTGCCTGGATTCGCTGGTTGGCCAGGTCGAGCAGTTAGTAGACGCAGCTGTCCATGTGGGAACTATGTCCTGAACTCAGACACCCTCAGCTCCACCATTTGTAATGAGGGTTTGGTTCCGCCTTGTGTCCTATTTCAGATGCCCCGTCGTGCTCGTTATTGGCCAACCCAATCGTGACTTAGCGCGGGGTGAGGCAAACCCACCAATTTTGCTGGTGGTGAGCCCGAGGGAGACCAAAGATTCGACGACACCCACCGCCGCCTTCACTCCGTCAATGACGGGGACTCCCAGTTCCTCTCGTACGCTCTCCTCCAGCCCGGCCATACCTGCGCACCCGAGGCAGAGGACCTCAGCACCCTGTTCAAGGGCTTGACGACCGGCTTCTACGAACGCTCTGTGAGTGCGCACTGGGTCATCCTCGAGTTCGAGGACGCCTAGATCTGTGGCGCAGATTGCAATGCAATGATCAGCCAACCCGGCGGTGCGGAGGCTTTCTTCGATCTGGACGATCGAACGATCAAGCGTGGTGATAACCCCATAGCGTTGACCGAGCGGAAGTGCCAGCATGGCTGCTGCTTCAGTAATGTCGAGGACCGGCACGTCAAGGAGTTCACGGGCGCCTTCACGCCCGTGCTCGCCGAATCCTGCCATCACCAGCCCATCAATCTCATCGGTAAGTTTCACAAGACGATCGAGCCCAGCTGCAGCTGTGATGAAGCTGTCGTACCAGCCTTCTGCCGACTCCGGCCCCCATGCCGGTTGGATACCCAGTATTTCTGTGCCTGGTCGGGCGACACTCCGCGCGGACTTCGCAATGAGGTCAGTCATCGTCGAGTTCGTGTTGCAATTCATCACTGCTATGCGCATTGTCGTTTTCTCTTGTCTGACGGCAAACTGATGGAGATCGGAAGTCTACTGGACGGAACTAAGCGGTCGGCAGAATCGGCGTATCGAATTGCGCGACTGCCTACTCACGAATAGAAGCCCATTCGGGGCCATCGCGTACTATCCGACAGATCAAGGTTTCCGCAGTTGCGCTACGCTTCCGTAAGATCTCACACGAGGATGCGCAGAGATGCGTATCGCATCGACCTGTCAAGGAGTTGGAACGATGAGGAATGGCACCGCGCTCGCGGCGTTCGGCGGAACCCCGGTTTTTTCCGGCGAATTTCCAGCCTGGCCACCGGTTACCGATCGAGCGCTGGAAGCGGTGAAAGAGGTTCTCGTTGCTGGCGTATGGAGTGACGTCCTCGGACCGCGGAAGACTGAATTTGAACAGCGATTCGCGTCGTATCAAGACTCGAATTTTGCGGTCGCTGTCTCCAACGGAACTGTTTCACTGCAGATTGCACTCGAGGCACTCGGCGTCCACAGTGGCCATGAAGTGATCGTCCCCGCTTACACATTTGTTGCGACGGCAACGTCTGTGCTCGCGGTCAACGCGATGCCGGTATTCGTCGATGTGGATCCGCTGACTGGGAACATGGATGCTTCTGAAGTGGAAGCGGCTATCACTCCTCGCACCCGCGCTATTGTGCCCGTGCATTTTGCGGGCCAGCCCGCCAACATGGACGACATAATGGCCATCGCAGAACGCCACGACATCTCGGTGATCGAGGATGCGGCTCAGGCTCACGGAGCTCGATGGCGTGAGCAAGGAGTCGGTTCTTTCGGTTCTTTCGGGAGTTTCTCTTTTCAGGCGTCCAAAAATTTGACGGCGGGCGAAGGTGGGGCGCTCACGACCTCGGATGCGCGGTTGGCTGAGCGCGCATGGAGCCTGCACCACTGTGGGCGACCACGGTACGGCAAGTGGTATGAACACGAACTGAACGGCGGCAATCACCGCATGGGCGAGATCCAGGCGGCACTGCTCTTGGTGCAGCTCGATCAAACCGAGGCATGGATGCGAACACGCGCACGAGGCGCAGCCAGACTCGATGACGGTCTTTCGAGCGTCCGCGGTTTACTGCCGCTGCAAATCGACGGTCGGGTCACACGCCACGCTCACCACCTTTTCTGCTTCCGCTTTGACAACTCTGAGTTCGGGGGGATGTCAAGGGATGAGTTCCTGGCGGCAATGAACGCGGAGGGAATACCGATGTCAGGTGGGTACGTCTCACCCGTCAATCAGCAACCACTGTTTGTCAATCGGTCTTTCGACGTCGACGCGATCGCGGACTCAAATGATGATCCGCGGTTGGAGTTCGCGATAGGGAGGACACCGATCAGTGTCAGCCTCTGTGAGAACGTTGTCTGGATACCGCAACGTGTTCTGCTCGCTGGTGACAAGGGGCTTGACGCGGTGGTCGAGGCTGCTCACAAGGTCCACACCGCGGCCGTGTCGGGTTTCCGCGTGCGTTGACCTGATGGCTCGACCATCGCTAACTTCACCAGAAGTTTCGGGATGAGCTTGTCCTCCGATGATTCGCGAGGCGTGCAATCAACCGAGGAGAGATTCGGTCAGGCCGCCTTAGACAGCATCCAGGTCACACCCGCGGGGGAGAACAGCCGTTCGACCGCCATCATTGATGCACCGATAACTCCGGCATCAGAACCAAGTTTGGACGGCACGATCAAGAGATTCTCAGTTGCTAACGGCATCGCTCGTGCGTAAACCACTTCGCGGATCCCAGCAATCAGGTGCTCGCTCACTTGCGCGAGCGATCCTCCAATCGCAATGATCTCAGGATTCACAAGCGCGACGGCAGCGATCAGAATTTCGCCCAGGGCACAGCCAGCTTCCCGAACAGCATCGCGCGCAACCGGATCACCGGACCTGACGAGGTTGATAATGTCGTTGCTGTCATCAGCGGGGACGCCATTCGCGCGGAGTGCTGTGAGGATCGCGGGGACGGAGGCGATTGCTGCGACACAGCCAGTACGGCCGCAATCACACCTGATTCCGGCGCCTCGCGGTACCGCGACGTGCCCGATATGGCCCGCAACATTTCGTCCACCTCGTTGCAGGATCCCGTTGGAAATTACGCTGGTACCCACACCAGTCGACACTTTCACA
>JBDSZO010000228.1:0-12822 GCA_039925105.1 Terrimesophilobacter sp.
TATGGCCAATCTCTCCCGCGTAGCCTTCCGTACCCCCAACCACACTCCCACCAATGATCACGCCACCACCGATACCGCTCGCCCCGCCATTGAGATAGATGACGTCATCAACACCGCGTCCAGCACCGAAGTACCGCTCAGCCACAGCTCCAAGGCTTGCATCATTGGCGGCCTGGGCATTGAAACCCGTCGACTGCTGAAGCATCTCTGCGATCGACTCGTTTTCCCAACCAAGGTGCGGCGCATGCCGCACCAAACCATCCTGCGGGCGCACCAAGCCGGGGACAGCGATGCCTATACCAACGACAGTGAACTTCGCCTCTAATTCTCCTCGCATGCCATCTATAACGGCTGAGGCGATATTGACGGCCTCAATCGCGCTGGGCGAACGGGCCGTCTCATACCGAATGCGCCGATGAACTGCGCCATCAAGTCCAACAATGCCAATAGTCACCGCATCGATTTCCGGGTTGACGGCAATTGCTACCACGTCAGACTGCGTGCGAACAATGAGGCTCGGCCTACCTACCTGATTCGTCGACCTTGTGCCAACTTCTTCTACCAACCCCAAGCTGACCAATTCAGCGACAAGTGCTGCAACCGTGGAGCGATTGAGCCCGGTCAGTTTCGTCAGTTTCGATCTCGCCGTCGCGCCATCACGGTGAACAATCCTTAGGATTGCCGAGAGGTTTTGTCTCCGAACAAGATCGTGATTGTTTCCGCGGACATTCTTGCGCTCATTTTGAGAGCTCTTGCCAAGGTCTGAATGCAAGTTCAACCCACCTTCAATACTTGACAATAGCGCGTATTCTCGGCTCCTAACGAGAACTGAAGGCGGCGTCGAATGCAGACTCCGGGGGATCAAAAGTTAGGCTTTTGACAAAGTTCAGTGCTTCTGGCGCTCCAACCAGTCGATCCATGCCTGCATCCTCCCACTCCACGGACAGGGGCCCGGAATACCCAATCGCGTTGAGCATGCGGAATGCGTTCTCCCACGGGACATCACCGTGCCCGGTTGAAATGAAGTCCCAACCTCGTCGAGGGTCAGCCCACGGTAAATGCGAACCGAGACGACCGTTTCGACCGTTCGTCATGCGCTTCTTCGTATCTTTGCAGTGCACATGAAAAATGTGCTCCTTGAAATCCCAAAGGAAGCTCACAGGATCGAGGTCCTGCCAGACAAAGTGGCTAGGATCCCAATTCAATCCGAATGCCCCACGGTGGTCGATTGCCTCAAGTGCTCGTACGGTCGTCCAATAGTCGTAAGCGATCTCGCTCGGATGCACCTCATGGGCAAATCTCACGCCAACCTCATCGAAGACATCAAGAATTGGGTTCCACCGATCAGCAAAGTCTTTGTATCCAGCTTCGACTAAAGATTCGGAGACTGGTGGGAACATGGCCACGAACTTCCAAATCGAAGATCCGGTGAACCCAGTCACCGTCGAGGCACCGAGTTTGGCCGCCATCCGAGCCGTGTTCTTCATCGCCTCCGCTGCGCTTTGGCGCACGCGTTCCGGGTCTCCGTTGCCCCAAATCTCCTTCGGAAGTATGTCGCGGTGGCGCTGGTCGATTGGGTCGTCACAAACCGCCTGGCCTTGGAGATGGTTAGCGATCGTCCACACACCAAGACCATTTCGTTCAAGAACGGCCAGCTTGGAGGCGACGTAGGCCTCGTCGTTCCATCGAGACGGGTCTAGATGGTCACCCCAGCAGGCGATCTCAAGACCGTCGTAACCCCAGCCGGCAGCGAGCTCCGCCACCTCCTCGAAGGGGAGGTCGGCCCACTGGCCAGTGAATAGTGTGATTGGACGGGCCATGAGAGTCTCCTTTATCTTTCTTCATTCGTTGAAGTTGTCGTCCACGCGCTGTCATTCTTGGAACTCGCCTCGACAGCGGAAAGAACACGTTGCACTTGAAGCCCATCCACGAACGACGGGTGAGGTTGACTGCCTGCAGCTATCGATTCAACAAGATCCCTCACCTGGTGGGAGAAGCCGTGCTCATAGCCAAGCATGTGCCCGGGAGGCCACCACGCGGACACATAGGGGTGTTCCGGCTCCGTGACAAGGATGCGGGTGAAGCCTCGCGTCGTCGACGGCAAAGTTGCGTCGTAAAATTGCAACGCGTTGAGATCCTCCAGATCGAACATGAGCGCTCCGTGAGAGCCAGAAACCTCGATGCGAAGAGCATTCTTGCGCCCAGTGCGGAGTCGGCTCGCTTCGAATTGTGCTAACGCACCACCGCTGAGTCGCCCCGTAAACATTGCGACATCGTCGACGGTTACCGGACCTCGCTCGCTCAGCGATGTCCCACTGAGCCCCAGCGAGCTCCCCAGCAACGGACGTTCACGAATAACAGTTTCCACGATGCCTGACACAGAGGCGAGAGCTTGCCCGGTGATGAACTGCGCAAGGTCTATGGCGTGAGCGCCAATGTCGCCCAACGAACCAGATCCCGCGACGTCCTTGTCTAGTCGCCACGTCAGCGGAGCTTCCTCGTCGACCAGCCAGTCCTGCAGATACTCGCAGCGGACTTGACGTACAGTGCCGACTCTGCCCGCCGCGACCAAGTCGCGCGCGAACGTCGCTGCTGGCACTCTACGATACGTAAATCCAACCATCGCAAAAACTCCGCGATCGGCTGCCTGCTCCGCCGCTTCAGCCATTGCCTCGGCTTCAGCAACAGAGTTGGCCAGGGGTTTCTCACACAAAACATGCTTACCTGCCGCCAGAGCCGCTATCGCAATCTCGGCGTGAGAATTGCCCGGCGTGACAATGTCGATCAAGTCGATGTCGTCGCGGTTTATCGCAGCTTCCCAATTAGAGGCGCTGTCGTTCCACCCCCACACACTCGCCGCCTTCGCAGCGCGCCCGCCGTCGTGGCCGACCAACAGCGACATCTCAGGCTCGAGTGGAAGGGAAAAGAATCTCGGAGCAACCCGCCACCCTTGAGAGTGAGCGGCACCCATGAACCCGTGCCCAATCATTCCGACTCGGAGCCGGCCATCACTGTTCGACATTCTCAACCTTCCACGGTTTCGGTTCTAGCGGTTTAGCGCCCTGAACGGGCAGCGTCCGAATATGGCAGAGATCGGCGACCTCCGATTCAGGTCGTGGGCGAACAGTCAACCACCGCTTTGATGTACGTGTCATCGCGGTCACCGCCGGCCTCAATGAACTCAGGGACCTCAGCGAGAGCGAGCTCGTGTGTAATAAGTGTCGACATGTCCAGCGTCCCGTTGGAGAAGAGCCGGATTGCCCGTTCCATGAGCATGAGGGTACGCGGTAAGGATCTGATCTGAGCATTAATTACGGTAAGGCATTTCCAGTTCCAATCGGCCATCCGAATCTGACGCTCGCCTCCCTGCGACTGATGAAATCCGGTGATGGACAATACTCCAGATTCAACCGTCAGCGATTCGGCTAAGGTGAGCCCCGGCTGTGACCCAGTCACCTCGATTACTAGCGGAAACTCGTCTTTAGGCCCCCGTTCAGAGGGGTCTTTGGCCTCGGAGGCGCCCATTCGCAAGGCGGTCGCCCTGGCCGTCGCCCGAGGTTCAAACACGGTGACGGAAAGCCCTCGAACCGCTAACAGCTTCACAACCAACAGCCCCATGAAGCCTGCCCCCACCACCGCGGCTCGGTCGACATCGCGCAGGTCAAGCATGTCCATTCCCGCCAGGATGCACGCGACCGGCTCCGCAATGCTAGCGGTCTTCGCATCCACCGCATCAGGAATGCGCACGACGTTCTCGGTCGCGGTGACCACATGAGAGGCATAGCCGTGCCCGATGAGGGCAAGAACAGAGGCGCCCACTGGGAACTCAGGGTCGGCGGATTCGGAGACGCGTCCATAAACTTCGTGACCGAATCGTTCACCAAGTTCTTGAGAAAACCTTACTCCTTCAAGATCGGATTTGCAGAGCCCCGCATAGTGGACAGTGATCCCGATCTCTCCCGGACCGGGCATTGTGTAGGTACTGGTTTCCAACCTTGACGAGCCAGCGCCGTCGCCGACGAGATAGGTCTCATGAGTTGTCATGGCGTTACTCCTTTTCCTTGAACCGTTGAGTCTTGAGCCGTTGTGGCTGCTTTTTTCGAACAAGTCGGAACTTGCGCGAGGCACGCGACTCATCCAGGTAGACCGCCGCAATCAGTACGATGCCGATTGCGATGAGTTGGTAGAACGAGGGAAGCCCTAGAACGACGAGCCCAGCTTGAAGGATTACGGCGAGCATCGCGCCAATCAGCGCGCCCAAGACCGATATCCGGCCACCGAAGAGGCTGGTCCCGCCAATCACGGCACCCGCAATCGCTGCAAGGGAATCCACCTGGTGTCCAGCAATATTTGTTGTCGCGAATCTACTGATATCAATCAGACCAGCTAGGCCGGCCAGCCCGCCGACGATGGCGTAGAGGGCAGTGATATGAGCGGCTGTCTTTATCCCGGCACGTTCCGCAGAAGCACGCGACGAGCCGCTAGCGAGAGTGTGTAGTCCAAAGCGAGTCTTCGTCATGACTATCCAAAAGATGGCGGTCACGACGATCGCTATCACCGCGGGCAGCGGGAACATACCGAATAAATAGTGTGTACCGAAATCACTTTGAAGCGACGTTGGGATGCCAGCGAGATCGGCTCCCCCAGTCAAGATATTTGCCGTCCCGGTAACAATTCCCAACATGGCGAGCGTGGCAATTAGAGAATTTACCTTGAGACGAGTGACAATCACACCGTTAATAAGACCCACTGTGGCACCGGTAGCGATCGCGACCAACCCGCCCACGAGTATCAAAATGAGAAAGGAATCGGTCTGCAGATTGCTCACTACGATCCCGGAGGTCACGGAAGAGAGAATCACATTCGCGCCAAGAGAGATGTCGAACTCTCCCGCCGCCAACAAGAGCGCCGCTCCGACGGCGAGCAAGATAACCTGCGTACCGTCCAGGGCCAAGTTCTGGAAATTGGCACCGGACAGGAATACCTGATTTCGCGACAACAGCCCGAAGATGAGAATAAGTAGTATGTCGGTGACTGCGATCCAAAATGCGGTTCGGGAGAGCAGCGTCCTCCATCCAGCGCGGCGCGGGCTTTCTGCAACTAACGCAGTGGAATCCGTGCCTTGATTGATCGATACACTCATGCCGCATCAACCTTTCCGCCTACCATGTATGTCACAACTTCTGGCACCGTCATCGAGTGAGCGGGCGCATACTTTACAATCCGTCCGTGGCGCAGTATCGCGACTCGATCGGCAGTGTCCAACATGCGCGGAATGTCGTGCGAAACGACGAGGACGCCTAGCCCCGCATCGGCGACACTGCGCATCGTCTGACAGACGATGTCCGCTTGCGTTGCGCCAAGAGCGGCGGTCGGCTCATCCATCAGCACAGCTTTCGTGCTCCACATAACCGCCCTCGCTACAGCGAGCGCCTGCTTTTGGCCACCAGACAGCATTCCCGTCGCCACATTTAGAGAAGGTAGCCGGATCGCTAGCTTACGCAGTGCCGCGTCAGCCTGTTTCGCCATGCTTCGCCGATCCAAGAAGCCCAACCGGCCCAACAACCCTGACCGAAAAATCTCGTGCCCGAGGAACATGTTTTCCAGCACGCTCAAGTCCGGCGCGAGCGCGAGATCCTGGTGAACGGCGCCAAGCCCATGGCGTTGCGCGTCTCGGATCGAATCCAAGACGACATCTTTGTTATCGATGATCACAGTGCCACCGCCGGGATCCGGCGGTTGAAGCCCACAAAGGATCTTCATGAGAGTCGACTTTCCGGCACCGTTGTCGCCGAAGAGACACACGATTTCACCCGGTCGGACAGCGATCGAAGTGTCGGTAAGTGCGTTGACGTGACCGAACGTCTTTCGCACGTTCCTCGCACCAACCGCGACCAACCCATCCTCGGCCACAGCCTGAGAATTCCCTTCCGTGTGATGCCCCAAAGCTATAGTCCGATGGTATTACGCAGGTATTCGCGCGATATGCGGGCTGACGCTGCCGGATCAGGGGTGCCGTCAAGCTCTATGATTATCGGCTGATCGTAGCCACTCTTCTCAAGCGCATTCCACACTTTCGCGAAGTCGATTGTGCCTTCGCCAAGGTTGCGGAACGCCTCGTAGCGGGCAGGACCCTGAAAGTCCTCTCCAAATTCGGCCGGGTCGGCGATGTCCTTCAAGTGCACGTAGCGCACGCGTGATGGATCAGAATTAATGAGCGCAACAGGATCACCTCCACCCGCTACAACATGCGCGGTGTCGAGAGCTACCTTCACGTATTGAGAGTTGGTCTCATTAAAGAAGATCTCAATGTCTTCCGGCGTCTCCACACAAGTATCGACATGCGAGTGGAAGCACAACTCGATTCCAATATCTGCGGTGGCCCGACCCAGGTCATTCATTACGTTTGCAAGAGCCAAGAGATCTCGACGATGTTTTTCCCCTACACGGCGTGGCCCGCCGTCCACGAGTATGTGGTTCGCGCCAGCCGCTTTAAGAAGATGGCTAATTGTCACTACTTGATCAAACTCTCCCTGAGCGGTGTGGGGGTTGATGAACTCGCTTTCAATAAAGATGTTCGTCAACTTCAGGTCGAGTTCGCGACAAGTGCGAAGGATCGTCGCGAAACGTGTCATGAAGTCCATGTCACTGGCAACGTGCACCCCAGGGCGCCACTCCTCGAACTCTAGAACTCGACGAGCGAAGTCGTCGTTGTAGGTGGTGAAGGCGAGCGTTTCCACCGCGTCGTAGCCAGCATCCTTGATATCACGAAAGCCTTGCACCATGGCATCCAGCTGTTCCTGGCCGTGTTTACCTACCTCCCACGGAAGGGAGGCGTATCCGACGATCGGCCTATTTTTTTCGTTGGTCATAACCTTGATTCCTTTGCTCTTAGCTCGTCGCTTTTACCCACATGATGAGACGTAGGTGAACTTCTTCGCATCGTCACTGTCGATGTTGTCGGGAGTGAGCAGCATCATCGGGGTCAGGTTGAGCTGTGGGTCGTACGGTTCAATGTTCTTCTCACCTCGGTGGTCAGCGAGGTACTCCAGAAGTGTCTTTGCGGCCTCGTAGCCCTCAATATATGGAGACTGCGCGAGCAGACCCTGGAAGTCACCAGCACGCAGCCCATCCACCTGAACCGGCGTGGCATCGTAGGAATAGATCTTGATGGCCCCGGTTTTCTTCGCAGCTTTCACTGCGCTCAACACACCGGCCGCCTGAGGGCCGTTAGTTGAGTAAATGAGCTTCAGGTCTGGGTTTGCGACAACCAAAGAATTGACAATCTTCGCTGAAATAGCTGTATCTGTCTTTGCGTATTCAACTGGTAGAACCTTGATATCCGGAAACTCATTGTTCATGATCTCGATGAACTGGTCGTAGCGCTCCAAGTCGATCGGACTTCCGGGAGTTGCCGCGATGATGGCAACTGTGCCGGTGCCGCCGATGTCTTCGGCCGCGTGGCGCGCGAGCTCCTTCACCGACTCACCGATCGTCGTGCGCACAGTCTGGAGCGCAATATTCTCCTTCAACTCGGAATCCATGATCACTACGGGTATCCCACTTGCCATTGCCTTCTTAATTCCGTCATTGAAGGCTGTATCCGAGAATGGGGTGAGCATGATGCCGTCCGGCTGAGTGACAACCATGCTGTTGAAAGTTTGCAGCTGTTTCGCGACATCGGCACCAGTCGGCCCCTGCCAGTTCAGTTCAGCTCCGGCTTCTTTCACCGCCTGTGCTGCACCGCAATTCATGGTGATGAAAAACGGGTCGTTGACGACCGCGACGACAGCTCCGATCCGCAGAGGCTCAGGACTGCCCGGTTCGCTAGAAGGACCACCTGATGCACAGCCAGCCAGTCCAAAAACGAGGATTGGGGCGAAAAGTGCTAAACCATTTCTGTTGGGAAATTTCATGATAAGCCTTTCAAGTCACTTCACTGTGTCTGGGCAATTCCTGCTAAAGGTCAGTCCAATGGGGTAAATTGTTGTGAGAAAGAACTAACTTGAAACGTACGCTAGCGCAAGATTTTCGATCTGTAAAGACCTAAATATTCATTGCCAACAATGCAGATTTTGGCTCAAGTGCGCCACCTTGACCTGTTGACAACTCAGAGGAGGCGTACTTTGATAGGCCATATAGCTATAGTCGCAACATATTCAAGGGATCGACAAATGACGTTTACACCCACGCGTGACGACAAATTCTCTTTCGGCCTGTGGACCGTCGGATACAACGGCTCCGACCCATTCGGCGGACCGACCAGACCCCCGCTCGACGTTGTGGATGGGGTCACCCACCTAGCGGAGCTCGGCGCCTATGGCCTCACCTTCCACGACGACGATCTCTTCGCGTTCGGATCTTCTGATAGCGCGCGACAACAGCAGATCGACCGACTGAAGCAGGCGCTCGCCGACACCGGACTTATTGTGCCGATGGTCACCACCAACCTCTTCAGTGCGCCCGTGTTCAAGGACGGCGGATTCACGTCCAACGACCGCGGGGTGCGCCGGTTCGCGTTGCGCAAGGTCCTGCGCAACCTCGACCTCGCTGCTGAACTTGGAGCGAAGACGTTCGTGATGTGGGGTGGACGCGAGGGCGCGGAGTACGATTCCGCGAAAGACATCCGTGCGGCGCTCGAACGCTACCGCGAAGCGGTCAACCTGCTCGGCGACTACGTGACAGACAAGGGCTACGACATCCGGTTCGCCATTGAGCCGAAACCGAACGAGCCGCGTGGGGACATCCTGCTTCCGACGGTCGGTCACGCGCTCGCGTTCATCGAATCGCTCGAACGCCCCGAGCTGGTCGGGGTGAACCCGGAGGTCGGCCACGAGCAGATGGCCGGACTCAACTTCGCTGCCGGGATCGCGCAGGCGCTCTACCACGGCAAGCTGTACCACATCGACCTGAACGGGCAGCGCGGAATCAAATACGACCAGGACCTCGTGTTCGCGCACGGCGACCTGTATAACGCGTTCGCCCTCGTCGACCTGCTCGAAAATGGCGGACCGAACGGGGGACCGGCGTACAACGGGCCGCGCCACTTCGACTACAAGCCGTCCCGCACCGAGGATGTCGACGGCGTGTGGACCTCGGCGGCAGCAAACATGCGCAACTACCTGCTTCTGAAGGAGCGTGCGGCGGCGTTCCGCGCCGACCCTGAAGTGCAGGCGGCTCTCACCTCAGCGCGGGTGCCGGAGCTGTCCGTGTCGACCCTTGCTGGCGGGGAAACCTACGCCGACTTGCTCGCGGATCGCAGTGCGTTCGAGGACTTCGATCCGAACCCCTACTTCGGCGGCAACGGCTTCAAGTTCGTCGCCCTGCAGCAACTGGCCACCGAGCACCTCCTCGGCGCCCGCTGAGCGGTGTATCCGGCTCGACTAACCAATTTGAAGGAGTTTCGGTCGTAATGGCAGCGATTCGTTCCTTTCTGGGCCGCCTGGGCCGGATCTCCTTCGTTTTGGTTCGACCATCGAGGGGTCGCGGATGACACTCGTGGCAGGCGTGGACTCGTCCACCCAGAGTTGCAAAGTCGTTGTGCGGGACCTCGCTACGGGTGAAATCTTGCGAAGTGGGCGAGCGGCACATCCGGACGGATCCGAAGTCGACCCAGAGGCATGGTGGACTGCGCTGCAGACGGCGGTAGCGGAGGCTGGCGGCCTCGACGATGTCGCGGCGATCTCGATCGCCGGCCAGCAGCACGGAATGGTCGCCCTGGATGGCGCAGGCCGGGTGATCCGCCCCGCCCAACTGTGGAATGACACGCGTTCTGCTGCAGCAGCTACCGCACTGACCGATGAGGTCGGCGCGGCCGAGTTTGCGCGCCGCACCGGAAGTGTCCCTGTCGCATCCTTCACCATCACCAAACTGCGCTGGCTTGCGGATGCCGAACCCGAGAATGCTGCCCGGGTTGCTGCTGTCGCGCTCCCCCACGACTGGCTGACCTGGCGGTTGCGCGGTTTCGGGCCAGGCGGCGAGAGCCCGCGTGGGCCGGTCCTCGACGAGCTGGCCACCGACCGCTCCGACGCGAGCGGCACCTGTTACTTCGACCCGCGCACGAACCGGTACGACCGCGATCTCCTCGCGACAGCACTCCGCCGCCCCATGAACGAAATTGAAGGAGTTGTCCTCCCGAAAGTGCTTGATCCGGCACAGTTCCACACGATTCCGGCCGGCTCTCCTTCGTTTTCGTTCGACCGCGACGGCACGGCGGCACCGCCGTGCGACTCGCCGCTCATCGTTGGCGCAGGGGCGGGTGATAACGCGGCCGCCGCATTGGGACTGGGTGCTGAGAGGGGCGACATCGTCGTGTCGATTGGCACGAGCGGTACCGTATTTGCGGTCACTGATCGGCCCGTCAATGACGAAACCGGCACTGTCGCAGGGTTCGCGGATGCCGCCGGCGGATTCCTCCCGCTCGTCGCCACGCTGAATGCCGCGCGCACCTTGGATGCGATTGCCGGGCTGCTCGGTGTCGATCACGCCGGCTTGAGTGACCTCGCCCTTGCTGCCCAACCGGGCTCGGACGGACTCGTGCTCACCCCATACTTCGAGGGCGAACGTACCCCAAACCTGCCGGACGCGACCGCGCACATCACGGGCATGACTTTGGCCTCCACGACGAGGGAGAACCTGGCGCGTGCCGCGATCGAAGGCATGCTGTGCGCTCTCGCGGACGGCCTCGACGCAATCACCAGCCACGGCGTCAATGCGAATCGAATCCTTCTCATTGGGGGTGCCGCACAGAATCCGGCGGTGGCCGTGATCGCCTCTCAGGTGTTTGCGACGCCGGTGACGGTGCCTAAGCCGGACGAATACGTTGCGGCTGGCGCCGCGGTGCAGGCGGCGTGGGCCCTGACCGGGGAGCGGCCGAATTGGACGGTCGGCGGCGGGGCGACCGGGATCATCAGCCCAGTCTCTGACTTCCAACCGATCATTCGCGAGCGGTACGTGACTCGCTGAGGACCCGAGCCCGATGCGGCGCCCCCGGGTCCGCGCGCGGTCAAGCTCAGTGGCACCCAGCCCAGCGCGCCAGCCGACGAATGAGCTCCCGATGTTCTGCAGACTCATACGATCGAGTGTCGTGGCCGAGCATGTCGCAGGCGACACGCGAGGCCTCATGCTCGCGGATCCAGGCGAGCGGATGCCGCACCCCGTCGAGTGTGTGTCGGGCAAGTATGGTCCGCTCGCCTACCGCCTGAAGCCGACTGTACCTCTCATCGTGCAGCGAAAAGTCCTGCAAACCTGAGGTGAGCGGATGCTCAACAATCTGCACTCGGGCCTCACCGAGAGGCGGATGCATCGACACTTCCGGCAGCCAAATCGCCCCGATCGCGGCTGCCCAATTCGAGTAGTCGCGCAAGCTCGACACCGCCGTGTGCATCGCCAACACGCCGACACCCCGCTTAAGTGCCGCATCCAGACCTGAAAGTGACCCCTCCGGAGCCCCAAACCCGGTCTCACCGTTGCGCCACGGGTCGGCAGCGTTCACCACCAGCAGGTCCAAATCATGGCCAGCCGTTGTGCTTGATGGGGCCAAATCTGCGAGCGCGCGATCAACGTCCGCGTTGACCGTCACCTGCCAGCCATCCGCGGTCAGGATATCGGCGATTGCGGCACTCGTTTCGGCGAGCGGATGCCACGGGTCGGCGTACCGCCCCGACCCGGTCACGATGAGTGCGCGCATGCTGCAACTGTACCGAGCAGCTGTACCGAGCGGCCTGCATGCATTCTGGCGGGCATAGGCTGAGCGGATGCATCATCACACGATCGGGTCGGCGGTTTTCCGCCAGCCCCCCGGTTGTTCAGTGGTCCGCTGATGCGCCGCCCGAACGTCGCCCTCGCGATGAGTGCAACGCTGCCCGCTCGACTTTTCGCCGGCCCTGACCTCGTTCGACTGCACCAGCTCGCCACCGTGTTTGGTACTGATGACGCCGGCATCGCGGGGAGTTCCAACGCCACGGATCTCCCGGGCAGCCCGGTCGTGCTCGACGAGTTCCTGTCGGGCGATGCGCGACGCGCGCTCCGGGACTGCGAGGTCCTGATCACCAGTTGGGGCTGCCCGTGCGTCGACGAGGAGACCCTGGCGATCGCACCACACCTGCAGGCCATCATCCACGCGGCGGGCACCGTGAAAGACGTCGTCTCCGACGCCGGTTGGGATCGCGGAATAGTCGTCTCCACGGCCGCAACCGCCAACGCACTCCCGGTGGCGGAGTTCGCTCTGGCGATGATCCTGCTCTCCGGCAAACGCGTCATCGAGGTGAGCCGCGACTACAGCATCCGCAGGTCCGTCATCGATTGGGCGAACGAGTACCCAGATCTCGGCAACTTCCGCGGCACGGTCGGCATCATCGGGGCTTCAACCATCGGCCGGCGCGTCATCGAACTGTTGAAACCGTATGACTTTCAGATTGTCGTCTCCGACCCGTACCTGGATGACGCCAGCGCTGCCAGCTTTGGCGCGACCCGCGTTGAGCTTGACGAACTGTTCCGGATGTCGGACATTGTGAGCATCCACGCACCCCTCACCACCGAGACGGCCGGATCAATCGACGGGCGCAGGTTGTCCCTGCTGCGCGACGGCGCAACCATCATCAACACCGCGCGCGGGGCGATCGTCGACCAGGCAGCGCTGGACGCCGAGCTTCTCAGCGGTCGGATCGATGCCGTGATCGACACCACAGACCCATGGGTGCCGCACGCCAGCTCGCCTCTCTACACGCTCCCCAATGTTGTTCTCACCCCGCACATGGCCGGTGCGCTCGGCAACGAAATTGGTCGCCTGGGTGCGCACGCCGTCTCCGAGTTGGAACGGTA
>JBDSZO010000229.1:0-5649 GCA_039925105.1 Terrimesophilobacter sp.
TGCTCGATCGGCGGCAATGTAGCAACGAACGCTGGCGGCTTGTGCTGCGTGAAGTACGGAGTCACGACCGATTACGTTCTCGGAATGACGGTGGTGATCGCCGACGGCACCGCGGTAACGCTTGGCGGGCCACGCCTGAAAGATGTCGCCGGCCTCTCCCTGACCAAACTGTTCATCGGCAGCGAGGGCACGCTGGGCATCATCACCGAGGTCACCCTGCGTCTGATCCCGGCCCAGCGACCACCCGCGACACTGGTGGCCACTTTCACTTCCCTCGAGGATGCCACCAAGGCGGTACTCGATATCTCAAGCGAGATGCGGCCATCGATGCTCGAGTTCATGGACTCGACCTGTATCAACGCTGTCGAGGATCTCACCAAAATGGGGCTCGACCGTTCGGCTGCCGGGATGCTGATCGTGCAGTCGGACGAACCGAGCGAGTACGCCGCACAGGAAATTTCCCGGATCACCGAGCTTTGTGAGAACAACAGTGCCAGCGAGGTGTACGCAACGACCGACCCGGAGGAGAGCGAAGCGTTTGTGGTCGCGCGACGGGTTGCGATTCCCGCGGTGGAGAAGACCGGGACGATTCTCCTGGAAGACGTTGGGGTTCCCATCCCATTGCTCGGAGAACTGGTTCTCGGCATGGAACAAATTTCGAAGAAGAACGACGTGAAGATTGCTGTGGTGGCGCACGCCGGTGACGGCAACACGCATCCGCTGATTGTGTTTGATCCGGCGGATGAGGCACAGAAGGCGCGCTCGCATGTTGCCTACGGCGAGATTATGGATCTCGCAATCGGCCTCGGCGGCACCATCACCGGCGAGCACGGAGTCGGTCGCTTGAAGAAACCGTGGTTGCCTGACTACCTTGGGCCGGATGTGATGGCGCTCAACCGGCGCATCAAGTCAGCGCTCGATCCCGACAACATCTTCAATCCGGGGTCTGTCTTCTGAGTTGATCGCGTCCGCCAAGAATTTTCAGTATCCGGTGAACTCTTCGGTGCGGATGTCGTCGTCGTCAATGCCAGCCGTGTTCAGCATGGTGCGCATCGCGGTGACCATACCGCCAGGCCCACACAGGTAGTAGATAGGCGCGGTCAGGTCTGTAACGTAGCGGGAGATCATGTCCTTATCGATGTACCCGGTTTCCCCTACCCATTCCTTCTCGGAGTGCTCGGGCTCGGTCATGGTCGGCACAAAAGTGAGGTTCTCGTTTGCGTCAGCGGCACCGCGAAAATCGTCAAGGAAGGCAGCATCTTCGGGCCGCTTGTTGGAGTAGAACACGAAGATCGCGTGACCGGTCTTGTCGTGGGTCGACTGCAGAGCGATGCTGCGCACCGGTGTGGCACCGATCCCGCCGGTGAGAAATACCGCCGGGCGCTTGAGGTTGTTGTGCAGGGTGAACGATCCATAGGGGGCATCCAGTTCCAGCTCGGTGTCGATCGGCAGGTCCCTGAGAACACGTTTGAATGCGGTGTCCCTCAGTCGGGTGGTTGCCACCAGCGTTGGTTCGAACGGTGCGCTGGAGAAGGAGAAACCGCGGATGTTGCCCTCATCATCAGTCTCCGTCGGATTCACCAGGGTGTAGTCAGCGAACTGGCCCGCCTTGAATTCAAATCCGGCAGGTTTTTCGAAATGGAAGGACATCGTTCCAGCGGCGGCTTCCACTTTTTGCAGCAGTCTCGTTCTTGGTAGTGACATTGTTTGGCTCTTTCTGTTTGGTCTGAATGTGGGTTACTTCAGCGTGTTGGCTGCGGTCAAACGGGCATGTTTGGACGCGATACTGGTCAGAACGCTCTTCCATGCCTTGTCAAACGTTGCGGCACCTTCGCGCTGGAGTTGTGTGGCCAACTCGTGATGGTCGATGCCGATTTCGGCAAAGGATGCCAGGGTCCGCGCGGAGTCAGCGCCGTCAGCAGCCATCAGACCGGCAACCTTGCCGTGGTCGGCAAAAGCGTGCAACGTGGCGTCCGGCATGGTGTTGATGGTGAACGGTGCCGCCAATGCTTCCACGTACAGCGTGTCGGGCGCGTCAGGGTTTTTGGTGGATGTACTCGCCCACAGCAGTCGTTGTGGTCGGGCACCCTCGTTGGCCATCCGTTGCCAGCGTGGCGAGTCCAACAGCTCCCGGTATGCACGGTACGCCTGCTGCGCCGCCGCGATTCCCAGCCTGTCCCGGAGAGCGTCGGTCACGGTATCGCTCACCGCTTTATCCCATCGACTGACGAAAACCGATGCAACTGAAGTCACTGATGGATTCGCTCCGGCGTGCACGCGTCGCTCGATTCCCCGTAGGTACGCTTCCGCTGAAGCCTGGTACTGGTTGGCCGAGAAAAGCAACGTGACATTAATGGGGAGCCCCAGGAACGTGCACTCCTCGATGGCGGGCACCCCCTCTTTCGTGCCGGGGATCTTGATGAACACGTTCGGGCGATCCGCCTTTGCGTGAAGCGATACTGCCTGCTCGATCGTTGCCTTTGTGTTGTTAGCCAGTAAGGGTGACACCTCAAGCGACACCCACCCATCGACGCCGTCGGTGCGCTCATGAACGGGTGCGAACAGGTCAGCCGCCCGGCGCAGGTCAGTCACCGCGAGTTCGAAGAAGACCTCCTCATCGGAAGACCCAGCCTTTTTGCTTGCGATGATCTGCTCGTCATAAACCGAACCAGCCTCGATCGCCTTGTCGAATATTGTCGGGTTCGAGGTGAGCCCGGTGACCGAAAAGTTATCGATGTATTGAGCAAGTGTGCCCTCGTCGAGAAGGGTGCGGGTGATGTTGTCCAACCAGAGACTCTGCCCAGCCTCGTGCAATTCTTGTGTCGGTTTCATTAGTGTTCCTTGAATTTTGCTATTCAGTGTTGCCGGTAAGCCGCCGCGCGGCTGCAACGATGTGGCCTGCCGAGATCCCGGCAGCGTCCAGGAGTTCTGCCGGCTTTCCCGAGGTCGGTAAATCTTTCACGGCAAGGAGGGCAACCTTCAGTGCGGGCACTGAGGCGTCGGCCAATGCTTCCAGAACTGCGCTGCCGATGCCGCCCTCCGGATAGTGATCCTCGGCCACGACCAGTCGACTTCCGGTGACCCGGCAGGCTTCAATCAGGGTGTCGCGGTCGAGGGGCTTAACGCTGTAGAGGTCAATGACCCTGGCAGAAATGCCGCTTCCGGCAAGTTCGTCTGCGGCGGCAAGACACTCGTGAACTGTCACCCCCGCCCCGATCAGTGTCACCTGGTCTTTCGGCGTTGATCGAAGAGTTTTGGAGCCGCCCACAGAGAATTCCTCGTCAGGCCCATAGATCACCGGGTACGCTCCGCGGGTGGTGCGCAGATAGACAATGCCTTCAGTGTCGGCCATCACCGCAGTCAACTTTGTTGCCGAAATCGCATCACTCGGGTACAGAATGACCGATCCGTGTACCGCCCGAATCGATGCGAGGTCTTCGAGTGCCATCTGGGAGGGGCCATCCTCACCGATCTCGACACCGGCATGAGAACCGACAAGGCGGATGTTCACCTGGGAGACCCCGGCCATCCTGACGAAGTCGAATGCGCGGGAGAAGAACACGGCGAACGTTGAGGCGAAGGCAACATAGCCACGCACGGCCAGTCCGACCGCCGTCGCTACCATCTGCTGTTCAGCGATGAACACCTCGAAGTAGCGCTCAGGGGCTACCTTTTCGAACTCCTCAGCATGCGTGGAATTGCCAACTTCCCCGTCAACGACAACTACCTCGGGCCGTGCAGCAAGTGCGGCGATAGCTGCACCGAACGCGACCCGGGTGGCAACCTTTTCGCCCAACTTGTACGCCGGCAGTGTGATCTGCGCCGCCGGGTTCGCGGTAATCGCAGACACTCCAGGTTCCGGGTGAAGGGTTTCTACTCTCACAGTGGTTGGTCCGCCAAGAGCGGCGATAGCGCGCTTGGCCATTTCCGGCGGTAGCGCCTTCCCGTGCCATCCGTTCTTGTCTTCGATTTCTGGCACACCTTTGGCCTTGATCGTGCGGGCCAGCACCACCGTTGGCACATCCACTCCGGATCGGGCTTCGGTGAAGGCCTGGTCAATTTCCGCCAGGTCGTGGCCGTCAATGATCAACGGTCGGCAACCGAACGCTTCCACTCGCGAGGCGTAGCGTTCCAGATCCCATTCCAACTCGGTGGGGCCGCGTTGACCCAGCCGGTTGACGTCGATGATCGCGGTGAGGTTGCCGAGCTTGTAATAGCTGGCCTTGTCGAATGCCTCCCAGATGGAACCTTCCGCCGTTTCGCTGTCCCCACACAGAACCCAGGTGTGAAAGGGCAGCTGATCGAGGTATTTTCCTGCAAGAGCAACGCCAACAGCATCAGGCAAGCCCTGGCCGAGAGAACCGGTGGCGACATCCACCCAAGGCAATACGGGTGTCGGATGCCCTTCAAGGCGGGCGCCCAACTGCCGATAGGTGTTGACCAGTTCATCCTCGTCGACCACTCCCACTGCCCGGAACATCGAATACAGCAACGGTGACGCATGACCCTTGGAGAAGATCAGGTGATCATTGGTGGCAGCATCAGGATGGTCCCAGTCATAGCGCAGGTGGTCAACCAGAAGTACAGCCATCAAGTCGGCGGCCGACAGCGACGACGTCGGATGTCCAGAGGCGGCCCGGGTACTGCACCTGATCGAATCGACCCGAAGTTGCGAAGCTAAACGCCGCGCAAGATCGAATTGTTGCTCGTTCATTGTGATGGCTTTCTTTCCCGGATCAGCTGGCAGCCAAAGTGGCTGACACGGTGATGTTGGCACCGGCGAAAAGGCGCGAGATGGGGCACAGCGCGGCGGCCTCGTCGACAATGGTTTGGAAAACCGCAGCATCCACGCCCGGAACCTCGGCTTTGACGGTGAGGTCAGAGGTCGTGACGGTCGGCTTACCATCAACCTCATCAAGTGTGACCGCTGACGACACCGTCAAGGTGGTCGCAGCCAGATTGTGTCCGGCGAGCGTGGCGGCCAGTGCCATCGAGAAGCAGGAGGAGTGTGCTGCGGCCGCGAGTTCCTCAGGACTGGTTTTCCCACCAGGGTCCACAGTGCGGGCCGCCCAGGTCACGGGCAACTCACCCAACGCGCCGCTGCTCCCGGTTAAGGTTCCGGAGCCGTCGTCCAGGTTTCCGGTCCACACGGTCTCCGCTTTGCGAACGGCGATACTCATGATGTTCTCCTCCACGTTGTGTCAGTTCGGGCGCTGGCGCGGTCGAACTCATTCACGATGAAGGGGTCGGACCGCATGGCCCGTCCCCTCCAGAGTAGGCGCAATAAGTGAACAATGCCCGTGAACTCCTTTCGTTGTGGGCGGCACGATCTCCTACATACGAGAGCTAGGCTCAAAAGTATGAAACATGCTCCGTCAGACGATCAGCTTTTTCCGGCGCCAGACAAGGGGTATGCGACCACCACCGTGCAGGAAAGTTTCCGCACAGAGTTGGTTAAGAAACCGCACGACGTCGTCAACGAGGACTGGGCGGGCGGCATCCCCGCGCAATACGGTGTCGCGCCGCGCATCCGAATCGGCCGCAACAAATGGTTCAACCTGCTCTGGCTTATTCCGATTGGAGTGCTGCTGCTCATCATCGGGATTGCGGTAGCGAAGGGCTTGCGTGAGTTGCCGGCAGTTCAGGACT